>JAGYOC010000141.1 GCA_018399795.1 Dehalococcoidales bacterium | reverse complement strand
CCTGGAAAACTTTGTATATATCTTTACCGAGATGGGCGGCTTTATCAGGTATGTGGTGAACAGTCTGGTTGTCACCATTTCAACCGTGTTGATTGTGCTGGTCTCCAGCGCTATGGGAGGATATGCCTTCGGCATGCGGAAGTTCAGAGGGCAGAATATTCTCTTTATGATGATTGTGGGAGTACTCACTATTCCCTACATCATGTATCTGATTCCAATTTTTCTGATGGAATATGAAATCGGTTTACAGAACACCTGGTTAGGCCTGATATTTCCCTATGTCGCCCTGAACCTTCCCTGGGGGCTACTGATAATGCGGGGGGCTTTTTCCACCATCCCCCTGGACATCCGGGATGCTGCCATTATCGACGGCTGTACCGAAATTCAGATGTGGCGGAAAATTCTGGTACCGATCAACCGGCCTGCCCTGGCAGCTACCACCATTATCACCTTTGTCTTCGCCTGGCAGGAGTACATGTTTGCCAGCACCCTCATGACGAAGAACGAGTGGCAAACCCTGCCGGTAGGTATCGTGTGGCTGAGGGACGAACTTCAGACCCTGGTAATGGGACGGATCGGAGCGATGGTAATTGTAACCATTCTGCCGGTGCTGATTCTCTTTTTTATCTTTCGTGACTTTTTCATAGAAGGCTTGAGCGAAGGTATGCTGAAAGGGTAAACTTGATTCTTATGAACAGAAAAACGTTGATACTGCTGCTACCGATTACTGTAATTCTGGCAGCGGCAGTGTTGTGGCTCACACTTTTCTCACCGGGGAACTCTTCCACAGAAAACATTGTGTTAAAGGCGGCGGATGACCACGAGCTGAGCTACCCGACCACCCAGGGGTTGATTAAGATGGGGGACCTCTTAAAAGAGTGGACCCACGGGCGGATTACCGTACAGGTCTACCCCTCGGCCCAGCTGGGTTCGGAGAAAGAAACTATTGAACAGACGCAACTGGGTGCGATCGATATTAACCGGGTCAACATCAACCCCCTCACCCAAACCGAACCAAGTCTGAAGGTATTCTCCCTACCCTACCTTTTCCGGGATGCGGAGCATATGCACAAAGTGGTGGACGGCCCCATCGGCCGCGAGCTGATGGACAAATTGAAATCCTCCAACTTAATCGGCCTCGGCTACTACGATTCCGGGCAGCGCAGCTTTTACAACTCGGTTAAACCTATTCGCACGCTCTCGGACCTGGAGGGCTTAAAAATCCGGGTGCAGAAGGCCGAAATAATGCAGGATCTGGTACGGGCTGTAGGAGCCGAACCAATCCGCCTGGCCTTTGAAGAGGTGTACACCGGACTGCAGACCGGAGTGATTCACGGGGCGGAAAACAACTACCCCTCATGGATTACCAAGGGCCACTACGAGGTGGCTAAATACTACACTATGGACGCCCACGTCCGCACCCCGGAGATTATTCTTTTCAGCAAAAAAACCTGGGAGCGGCTATCGGAGGAGGACCAGCAGCTTATCCGCCGTGCAGCCCAGGAGTCGGTTCCCTACCAGAGAAAACTGTGGCG
>JAGYOC010000140.1 GCA_018399795.1 Dehalococcoidales bacterium | reverse complement strand
CCGGGTTTTATCGCCTTTCCCCTGAGTGGTCTGCTGCTGAAGCAGGGGGTTCCGTATATCGTACTGGCTGCTTTTACCACTACCCTCATGATGGTCGGAGTCTTAACCTTCCCTATTGAACGTTACTATTTAGGTACGAGGGTTGCCCTGGTGCGAAACCTTATAAGCCTGATCATTGCCTTCCTTGTGGCAGTAAGCATCGGGTTCTATTTTGGGGAGGTGGTATGAGTAGGTTTTATGCACTCGTGAAACCTGTACTCCCGGGACTCTTGTTTGGCATATTTTTAGCGGTTTCACTCCTGCTTCGTTTTGAGTTCGGTCTCACGGCGGGCCGCCATTTTTGGCAGTTTGGCGCGGAAATGGTGAAAATAGTACCCTTCGCTTTTATTTTGATCGGGCTGTTTGAAGTATGGGTACCGAAGCATGTGGTGGAGCGGCATCTGGGCGAACAGGCCGGACTGCGGGCGCATGTGTGGGCAATACTGCTGGCGGGAACCACTGTGGGCGGGCTGTACGTAGCCTTTCCGGTTGCGGCGGCTCTGCAGCGAAAGGGCGCCCGCCTGGCTTTTTTGTTTACTTATATCGGGGCCTCCGGTGTCTGCCGCATTCCAATGACCCTCTTTGAAGCCTCTTTTCTAGGAATCGAGTTTACCCTGATCCGCTATGCCCTAGCCGTACCCCTTATAGTGCTCTCCTCCGAGCTTATGGGGGTGTATCTTCAACGCCGGGAGTATGTAATAAATTTGCAGTAGCACTTAAGCTTTTATCTGCTGGTTTTGATGGCGAGAATAGTTGTCATTCCTGTAAGACCGCAGACAAATAGAATGATTCGCCCGCTTGTACTGGTGACGGCAAAAGTGCCGGAGAGTGTAATCATTACCCACAACATCGAAATGGCTTTAATTTTGACGTTCCGCGGAATAGAGCGGTCTTCCTGAAATTGGCGAATAGTCGGTCCGAAGGTTCGACTGCTGATTAACATGTTATAGAAGCGCTGTGAGCTGCGAGCATAACAGCCCGCAGCCAGCAGCAGGAAAGGGGTCGTAGGCAGCCCGGGCAGGATTATACCGATAAAACCCAGGCCTACCAGCAAGGTTCCACATACTATTAGAGACGCTTTGACCATAACACCACCCTCCGGATCTGCTTCTACCCGGATAATCTAAACACTTACTTCAGAGTCTATATTGTTTTGCGGTTTCTGTGCAAATTTCTCAACAACTAAACTCAACAGTGAAACCATTATTATGGTAAATAGTAAGCGGTAGATCATGAACTCGGCCCCCAAAAACCGTAGTTCCACCAGCTCCTGTGGTATCTTAATGCAGGCCCAGGCTGATAGAAAAATATAGATGTTGGCTACCCGCGCTCCCTTGTCCCGCAGGGTGCGGGCAATTGGAAAGGCCATATATACCGGCCCCGTCGGCAGGGTGCCCAGCAGAAAAGCCACTGCCATACCCTTTAGCCCCGATTCGCTGCCCAGATGTGTGCTGATAAACTCGTTGGAAATAAACAGCGATAGCAGGCCCATCAGCAGCAGAACTGCCGGCAGCACCACAATTAACTCCAAAGTATAATCGAGAACAGTGGTACTGAAGGGAGCCCTGGCTTCAGGCTGCAGATACAACAAGACCGTGCTGATAAGTGCCAATCCAATAACCGGCAGCCATTGTTTTACGTTCTTTTTCATATAACCTTCTTCATATAACCAGCCCCATTAGCAACGATATCGTGAGGGCCGCCACGAAACTCGTTCCGTTACGCAGTGCGGCAAAGCGTCCGCCGAGCTCTTTTATCTCCAGCGGCAGGGTCACCATCCCGATCATAGTCAGACTGGTAATAAAAGTGGCAATAACCGTAATCGATGCCCCCTTTGCCAGCAGGGAGGCCGAGAGGGGGAAGGCCAGCAATGCGGGTATGTGCAGTACCGCACCGGTTACTGCTACCAATAGAACTCCCAGGGGTCCCGACTGCTCGCCGATAAACTGCTGCAGCCCCTCCTCCGACACAAAGCCGAAGAGCAGACCGATCAGCAGGATAATGATGATGAGCATTGGCAGAATTCCCAGAAACATTTTTGTCGCTACCTTTATGGACTTAAGGGCCTTCTGCCGATTGCGGGAAAAGGCGACTGCAAAGGCCCCCAGAGCAATTATGTTTATTATTACTGCTGTCATAGCAAACCCTTTTTTGCCGTTACGGCGTTTTTCTCATAAGCGGTGTCGCCCTGTTCGGGCCGAACAATATTCATAATGAACCTCCTTGTGTTTCTATAATTACACAGCACAGCTGTGTTTGAATGTAACCTATGGTACATTGTCGGTGTCGAAAAAATCCGCCGGCCGGTGAATAACTGAAGGAAGGCAGCCGGCCGGCGGAAAGAAAAATGAATGGGTGGAGCAACTAAAACTTAGAAGTACCACCGAAGTGAAACATAGGCCATGGTATTATCCTCATACTGTCCGAACTTGCCGGACTCCTCTCCGAGGAATATTTCAACTCCGGACTGAATTTCAACGCCGTCCTCAATGCTGTAGGTAAGGGAGGGGCGCAGCAGAGCATCGGTGGAGTTTTCAATATCCTCCGGATCGAAACCTACATACGTGAACAGCTCCCAGGTGAGGGTTTCTGCCATATTTGAGTCCCGCATTCGGAAGGTGAGGGTATGGTCGTATTCGTCGGACATAAGCGCGGGGTCGTAGTCGTGTATGTACTGCAGGATGTACTGGGAGGACATGTCTACGCCGAACAGGCTCCAGTCCAGCCCCGCCAGCCCGTGCAGCTGGTGGTGTTCGCTGGTGGCGAGGGTTCGTGTCGGAGGACCGGGAGTCTCGATTGTAGTAAAGGCTTTGTCCAGATAGGCCGCCGCCTCCGAACGCAGGACTACAGAACCGATGGTGGTGCTGAAGCTGCCCCCTACCACCGTGTAGCGCTCGTGCAGGGCAGACAGGTCGTCGGTATTTGGAGGTGAGCTGGTAAGATCGAGATCACCCTGCAGCACGGGATTGTCGTCCCAGGCGTAGCCGGCCATCAGCTCGCCGTTAAAGGCAGAACCGAAGTAGCTGACTTTACCGAAGAACTCGCTGTTCTCCAGGTTGTCTTCGGGCATATCTTGATC
>JAGYOC010000139.1 GCA_018399795.1 Dehalococcoidales bacterium | reverse complement strand
TGTTTTTGTCCACCCGATAAAGTGGCCGGCTGCCGGTCTTCAAAGCCCTCTAACTTGACGGTTTTCAGTACCCGACCTATTCGCTCAATGATTTCATCCCGGGGAACACCGAAGTTCTCCGGCCCGAAGGCCACCTCTAAATTTACGTTGGTGGAAAACAACTGGGCCTCAAAATCCTGAAACACCAGGCCAATTTCATTGGCCATCCGGCTTACAGGGGTTCCCTTTACTTCTGTCCCGTTTATCAGCACGCTGCCGGAGTATTTTCCCTTCATGAAGCCGGGAATGAGACCGTTCAGACTGTTTGCAAGGGTCGATTTTCCGGCACCACTGGGGCCCATAATTACGATAAACTCACCCCGATCAACAGATAGCTCGAGCTCTTTTACAGCCGGTGTGGTATCCTCACCTTTATAGGTAAAAGTTAATCCCTTCACCACTATGGCTTTTTCGCTGCTCATATTTCCTTCTCCCTCTTTATCGCTTTAACCCGGCGATAGCCTCGGTATAAGGTGGGTATAGCACCCCCTGCTCGGTTACGATGGCAGTAATATTCTCTGCAGGACTCACATCAAAGGCTGGATTGTAGACTGCCACCCTATCCGGCGCCACCTGCACCCCTTCGATATGGGTTACTTCCCGGCTGCTGCGCTCCTCAATTTGTATCTCCCCTCCGCTGGGGCACTCGAAATCGATAGTCGACACTGGAGCTGCTACATAGAAGGGTACCTGATAGCGCTGCGCTACTACCGACAGCATAAAGGTACCGATTTTATTCGCAGTATCCCCGTTGGCAGCAATCCTGTCGGCCCCCACCACAATCAGGTCTATTTTCCCGTCCCGCATCAGGGTGGCCGCAACACTGTCGGCTATGAGTTTTGAAGGGATCCCCTCTTCCAGCAACTCCCAGGCAGTCAGCCGAGCACCCTGCAGGCGCGGTCGGGTTTCATCGGCGTAGACAAAAATATCTTTACCAGCCTGATGGGCTGCCCGTACAATCCCGAGGGCCGTACCCGGGCCCGGTACCGCCAGGGAACCGGTATTGCAATGGGTAAGAATCACCGCTCCATGGGGAACAAGCTCGTTTCCATGGACTGAAAGAGCCTCACTCTTTTGAATATCCTGTTGCAAAATTGTATCCGCCGCATCTTTCAGGGCTCTGTACTGGACTTCGTTCGATGCCCCAGACTGTTCCTGGAGTACCCCGCGCATCCGTTCGATCGCCCACATCAGGTTCACCGCCGTCGGTCGGGCACTGTTCAGCATCTCCAAGGCCGACTCCATACTGGTTCGAAATTGCTCAATCGACTCGTCTTTAAATTGGGCCGCTGCCAGTACTACCCCGTAGGCTGCCGCTGCTCCAATTGCCGGGGCACCCCGCACCACCATGTCACGAATGGCAAACTCACATTCCTGATAGGTTCTGCATTCAAAAATAGTATATTTCTGGGGAAGCTTGCGCTGATCGATAAGCCGCAACCGGCCGTCCTTGAACTCAATTGCATCAATACTTCTCATTCTTTACCTCATCTGGTCCTGTTTATTTTGAAACGAATCACATCGGGCTGAAAGTAGTCGAGAGAATAGATAATCGGACGACCTTCATTGTCGTAGTGCAGCTGCTCCAGCAGGATAAACAGTTGGTCCTCTGCTACTCCTAAATCCTCCACCATTTCGCGGGTAGGAGCGGTGGGGATTACATAGCTGACTGCCGTCTGGATGTAGATATTCTTCTTACGCTGAAGATACCGGAAGACTGACTCATCTTCGATCTCGTGGGGAATAGAATCGAAATACCCGGCGGCCATAGTGTCAACACAGTAGCTGGCGAGATTTCCACTGGCAAGCCGAAGGCGCTTAAAGGTGATAACCCGTTCCTGTGGATCTATCCCCAGTTGTTCTGCAACCTTAGTAGAGGGCAATCTTACTTCAATTCCAACCCAGCGGGTACTCGGTATAAAACCACAGTTTTTAATGATTTCGGTTATACTCTCCAACTTTTCCAGCCCCTGCTCAATTTGCAGCGGCCGTCGCTTTAAGAAAGTCCCCTTCCCCTGCACACGGTATACAATTCGCTCCTGCTCCAGCAAGGCCAAAGCCTCCCGTACTGTATGCCGGCTTACTCCCAGCATTTTCATCAGCGCTGCTTCGGTGGGCAGAGCCTCATCGACCCGCAGGTCGCTATTTTTAATATGGGCAAGAATCTTCTCTTTTGTACCGTGACTCAAGGCCCCGGTTTTTTCCGATTTTTCCACTCTCTACCTCTCTGATATTGGGGTTCAGATTAAAATGGAATTTCAGAGTTGTCAAACAAATTCTTAATATTTTTGGGTAAATATGGGTATTTGTAGATATATTCTCGAAGAATACGGGCTATAATTTCTAATT
>JAGYOC010000138.1 GCA_018399795.1 Dehalococcoidales bacterium | reverse complement strand
ACGGTAGAAACACTGGATATAAAGATCTCGGATGAACTTGGTATCAGAAGTTACGAAATGTTCAGCGGGGGTGAGGCCTTTCGGATTAACTTCGCCATCCGTATAGCGCTTTCCAGGATACTGGCAAGGAGAGCGGGAGCACCTTTGCCTACACTGGTTATCGATGAGGGATTTGGTACACAGGATAATACTGGTATAGAGAAAATAAAAGAGGCGATAAGCTCCATACAGGGGGACTTTGAGAAGATATTGGTTATTACTCATATGGAAGAATTGAGGGATGCATTTCCCAATCGGATCGAGGTTAGGAAAACAGAGGGGGGCTCCACCCTGGAAGTAAATTAAAAGGATTACAGCCCGATATCGTCTGATATATCCTGCATTGCCCTTAGCCCCAGGGAAACGAAATCGTCAAGCTCCAGTCCTAGGTCACAGCACATCATGATCTGTTCTCTATTCACTCCGGCAGCAAAGGATTTCTCTCTAAAGCGTTTCAGGACAGATTTGGTTTCCAGCTTGGCAAGTTTCTTATCTTCTCTGACCAAAGCTGCTGCTGTTATAAGACCGGTAAGCGGGTCTGAACAGAAAAGGGATTTGTCCAGCTTTGTTTCGCAGGGTATACCGTGCGCGGGGTTATGACAGAGGATGGCGTGAATCATTTCGTCACTGGCTCCTAGTTCACGGGCCAGGTCTGCACCCAATTTGCTGTGACTGGTGATATCGTCTTCGGTAAGCTCGACATCTATGTCGTGTAAAAGCCCGGTTAGCCCCCACTCATCTTCATCCTCGCCAAGGTGGCGGGCCAGTGCTCGCATTACTGCTTCAGTGGCCAGTGTGTGTTTACGCAGGTTGGCATTCTCGATATTTTCCTGAATTGATTCCAGAACTTCTTTCCTGTCCATTATAATCACTCCATAACTGCGGCAAACAATCAGGTCCAGCCATAGACCAGATTCAGTCACTCAGAATACATTCTACACCATCGGTCAATACCCTCGCCAGATAATGCCCGGTAATTGATGATGATTGCCGGACGATTTCTTCGGGTGTACCTGTTCCAATAATCTCACCACCGCTGTCGCCGGCGCCGGGGCCAAGGTCAATTACGTAGTCAGCGTTTTTAATTACGTCGAGATGGTGTTCAATAACAATTACCGTATTGCCCCTGTCGACAAGTCTCTGCAGTACACGGAGCAGCGCTGCTATATCGCTGAATCCCAAACCCGTGGTTGGTTCGTCGAGGATATATAGTGTGCGGCCCGTGGACCGCTTTGAAAGCTCGGCGGATAGCTTCACCCGTTGTGCTTCACCCCCGGAGAGTGTGGGTGCTGGTTGGCCCAGACACATATATCCCAGGCCAACGTCACATAGCGTGGTCAGCTTGTTTTTGATTTTGGGAAAGTTCTCGAAGAAAGAGGATGCCTGCTCGATTGTCATCTCGAGCACCTCCGCGATATTCTTACCCTTGAACTTGATCTCCAGCGCTTCGCGGTTATAACGCTTACCCTGGCATACTTCGCATGGAACGGTAACATCGGGTAGGAATTGCATCTCAATCTGTGTGAATCCTTCTCCTCGGCAGGATTCGCATCGGCCACCCTTGACATTAAACGAGAATCTACCTGGAGAATAGCCTCGCATACGTGCTTCGGGTACGGTGGAAAAAAGCTCACGTATCGGGGTGAAGGCACCGGTATACGTTGCGGGGTTGCTTCGAGGGGTACGACCTATGGCCGACTGATCGATATCTATCACCTTGTCGATGTGTTCTATTCCATAGATACCGTCGCACTGGCCAGCTCTTTCTCTTGAGCGGTAGAGTGACTTCATCAGGTTACGGCGGAGTACTTCATCGACAAGGGTGCTCTTACCGCTGCCGGAAACGCCCGTAATACAGACAAATTTCCCTAGCGGAATGGAAGCATCGATATCCTTGAGGTTGTTCTGCCGTGCACCCTTTATCTTTAACTCATTGCCCGTGCCGGGG
>JAGYOC010000137.1 GCA_018399795.1 Dehalococcoidales bacterium | reverse complement strand
AAAATGCGTTTTGTACTTGTCTCTCCAGCATGATTTTTCATAACCCAGCGTTGGACCAACGCCGCGATCGGTACACCCGCCAGGATGCCGAGACAGTTTGCCGCCAGGTCGTTGATGTTGAAGGCCCGGTAGGCCAGCGGCAGCTGCAGCAGCTCGAAAGCCGCGGCGATGGCCAGGGAGAGGAATACCGCCGCCGTCAGGCGCCGGGCGCCCTGGGACAGCAGGAGCGGAAGCGGAAAGTAGACTGCTCCATGCAGCAGGTAGTCCCAGCGTATCTGCAGGAAGTAGTTCTCATTCAGTGCGGAGCCGCTCGGGTTTATCGGCAGCACCGTCCCCAACAGCAGCAGGGCCGCGTAGGCCGGGAAAGCAAGGGAGCTTAATCGAATTGAAATATCCATCTCCTATCGCCGCTTCGGTTCGGCCGTCGGCAGACGGATCTCGAGACCGAAGCTCTCAACAAAATTCACAATGTCCTCGGGGTCGAGCCAGACCTCGAGATCCTCGCCGCCCGGGAGGGCTCCTTCGCGTGAAATGCAGATCCAGGACTCCGGTGTGCCCATCTTGCGCTCGTACAAAGCACCAAAATACCAGCCCCGTTCTGCGTCGGCCGCGGAGAAACTCTCTTTGATCTCACGTGGTTCTGCGGGAAGTTCTATACTCCTGTAGCCGCCGAAGCCCCACAGCTGAGACCGCCGGCGAAAGACGTAGCAGCCGGAGGCAGTGACCACCGTGTCGAAGTACCCATCTATCTCGAAGCCCCGGTAGGAAAGCCTTCCGATCCGGCCCTCGCTGCGGGTTCCCTCTTTAGTAATAATGACATCGTAGTGCCAGTTTCTGCTCAAGTAAGCAGACCTCCGGCCCTGATTCTGCTCCGCCGCCGCAGGCCCTCCCGCGCAGGAGGCGGCGAGTATCGCGAAAACCAGCGCCGATACATGTGCCCATTGTACGTACATTCGTCCCATCCTAGAGCCGATACACGTGGTCGTTTATGCCGGCGGGAACCACGTTTCGCAGGTCCACCACCAGCTTCGCATGCTCGGCGATCCAGTGCCCGTCGAAGCTGCTGTGATTCGTCGCTATCACCACGCAGTCGTATCCCGCAATAATTTCATCATTATAATTAGATATCTCTGATTGAAGCTCATACATATTTTCACTGATATCAGACATACTATTAGAAGAAGAATCCTCAAGGACTTTCTTCTTTACTGATCCAGTATAAATCTCCTTCTCATTTTATTTTTATACTCATTTCCCTAATGAATGGAAGTCTTTAGAATAACGTAATCCAATTCGATTAAAACCACCCTCATTATTCACAGTAGTTACATCGTACATAGCTGAATACGCCATAACAGGATGGATACAGCGGTGATTATAGAATAACTCCATATTGCCATACTTAATACCAGCATCAAAATCATAAATCATCCATGTTGGATCAAAAGTCCATCGACCTGTTCCTGAATGCATCATTGTCAAAGTACTACCACCAACATACAGGTACTTGAAAAACCAGAACCTAATTCCCAGATCAATAAACTCATTGTCCCAATCTTCGTAATTCTTGATCTCTGGATATCCCTCTACAGGATCGATCTCATAGCTTACAGAGGCTTTATCCATCCAACCTACTTCAAAACTATATCCTACCGTAATCAAATCAAAACTAAATACAGGGGATATGAGCAGAAGGATTACAACAACACTTAATACCTTTTTCATTCACTTTACTCTCTTCCGGTACCATCTCTCGTAGTAACAACCTCGTGGTTCCAGCTATCGCTCTCGCCTGCAGGCCCCTGCGACTGATTATGATCCGCCGCTACATGTACCCATTGTACGTACATTCGTCCCATCCTAGAGCCTATACACGTGGTCGTTTATGCCGGCGGGAACCACGTTGCGCAGGTCCACCACCAGCTTCGCATGCTCGGCGATCCAGCGCCCGTCGAAGCTGCTGTGATTCGTCGTTATCACCACGCAGTCGTAGCCCGCAAGAATCTCATCGTTGAGCTCCACGCTCTCGAGCTCGGTCCCCTCTCCCGTGGTGATCGACTGCAGGAAGGGGTCGTGGTAGTCCACCAGCCCGCCCTTGCGGCGCACCCCGTCTATAATCTCCAGGGCCGGGGACTCACGCTCGTCGCCAATGTCCGCCTTGTAGGCGACCCCCAAAAAGAGGATCCGCGATCCCTTTATAGGCTTTGCCTGCTTGTTGAGGCTGAAGATGATCTTGACGACCATCCGGTGCGGCATGATGTTGTTGATGCGCCCGGCAGTCTCAATCATCGTGAGGTCGAAGTCGTAGTTCTTGGCGATGTGCTCGAGGTAGAAGGGATCGAGGGGAATGCAGTGCCCCCC
>JAGYOC010000136.1 GCA_018399795.1 Dehalococcoidales bacterium | reverse complement strand
CATGACATTAACCAGGTATAACGCTACGGCGGCAACCCTTACCAAAAACAGGACTGGTGGCGACTGGTGTCCTGTGAGCGGGATGTGCGTAACCTGTGTGGAGGGATGTACGGGTATGTGTGAGGTTGGCCGTAGCGCCTACCGTGGCCGGGAGGTTATCTACCCGCAGCCGTTCGGTATTATTACTACTGCGGCGCAGAAGGACTATCCGGTTGACCTTTCCCATTTCAATATTATGGGTACTGTTGTAGGCGCTGTGGGTATCGAGGAGGATTCCGATAAGGCCATTTTCCCCAATGTCGATCTGGAGACAAGGCTCGGACATGACGGTGGAATCAAGCTCCGTATGCCCTTTGTCATACCAGGACTCGGTTCGACCAATGTTGCCAAGCGTAACTGGGATGGTCTTGCCATTGGTTCGGCCCTTAGTGGTACGGTGCTCACCATAGGTGAAAATGTGTGCGGCATGGATGTCGACTCGACGATAAAGAACGGCAGGGTGATAAGATCGCCGGATATGGAGAACCGCGTAAGGCTTTTCAAAGACTGGCAGCGGGATAGATATGGAACCATAGTCGTTCAGGCCAATGTCGAGGATACCAGGCTGGGCGTTCTGGAATATGCCATCGATAAGCTTGGTATAGATGTGGTCGAGATGAAGTGGGGACAGGGTGCCAAGGATATCGGCGGTGAGGTCAAGATAAAAGACCTGGAAAAGGCACAGCTACTCAAAAAGCGGGGCTATTTGCTGGTGCCCGACCCCCTGGACCCGGCGGCGGTGGAGGAATTCAATGCTGGTGTATTCAGCGAATTCGAGCGGCACTCCAGGGTGGGTATGGTTACCGAAGAGAGCTTTATGGAAAGGGTTGAGCAGCTCAGGAAGGCTGGGGCAAAATACATCTCGCTCAAGACCGGAGCCTACCGTCCGGCTGACCTTGCCCGTGCCGTGAAGTTCTGTTCCATGGCGAAGGTTGACTACCTTACCGTCGATGCTGCCGGTGGCGGTACCGGTATGAGCCCTTGGCGCATGATGAACGAATGGGGTGTTCCCGGTATAGAGATATGGTCGCTTTTACATAGCTATTGCCAGCGACTTGATGAAAAGGGTGAGTATGTGCCCGATGTGATACTGGCGGGTGGTTTTGCTCTGGAAGACCAGATATTCAAGGGTATGTCTCTGGCATCGCCATATGTGAAGGCCATCGGCATGGCACGGGCACCGCTAGCTGCGGTAATGGTGGGCAAAACCCTGGGAAATAATATCGAAAGCGGGCAACTGCCCATCCACCTGGAGAGACTGGGTAAAACCAGGGAGGATATCTTTGTAACTGCGGATAAGCTCAAGAGGGAGTACGGAGAGGACTATAACAGGATTCCCACCGCTGCTATCGGTCTTTACACCTACTATGAGAGGCTTGCCCACGGGCTGCGCCAGTTGATGAACGGCGCCAGAAAGTTTGCGCTTCAGTATATCACCAGGAAAGATATCGCGGCATTGACCCCGGAAGCGGCCCGGATGAGCGGGATCCCGCTGGTCTCTGACCTCGATAAGGATGAGGTGGACAGAATCCTGGAATAGACAGTAACGAATGCTCTTAACGGCAGGGGCGCTGGTATTGCCACTGTTCTTGAAATATTCACGGCGCCCTTGCTTCAATAAATGCGATGAACTCATCAAGCATTTTGTAGAAATGCCTATCTCTGCGGTAAACGAGGAAGAAGTCACGTTTCGGCATCAGTCCATTTACCGGGATCTCCTTAACCATGCCAAGATCAAGGCTCTTCTTAATGGCAAGATTGGAAACAAAGGCAATGCCGGCACCGTTTTCCACTGCGGAAATCACAGCTTGGGTGCTCCCCAAGACGAGGTGTGTCACGCATTGGCTTGAATCAACCCCCCCCCGTAAAAGCATGGCTTGGACGTTTTGCTGGGTGCCTGATGTAACTTCGCGGAAGATGAACGACTCTCCAGAAAGCTCGTTGGGTGAAATGGCTGACCGTCCGGTAAAGTGGTGTGCTAGAGGTACGATAAGAACGATTTCATCTTGGGAAATTTTGGTAGCTATCAGGTCCTCGCTATTCGGTGAAATGCCACAAAATCCTACTTCGTAGTTTCCGTCGAGTACTCCATTGATCACGTTAACTGAATCTGAGACAGTCAGACGAGCGTTAACGGCGGGGTGTAGATAGGTAAATTCAGCAAGCAGGGCCGGTAATATAAACTCCCCTGGTATGGTGCTCGCTGCAGCGGATAGCTCACCGCTTACCTGATCGCGTATTCTGTCTACCTTGGCAAGAAGGCCCTCCTGCTCCATCTGTACCGATTCGGCAAACTGGAGTAGCAGTTTGCCTGCCTCGGTTATCGATATTTTCTTTTTCCCGCGTTCTATAAGGCGTACGCCGAGATCACGTTCCAGTTTTTGTATCTGAAAAGAAACCGCCGGCTGGCTGATGGATAGCTTCTTCGCTACTTCTGAGAAATTCCCTGATCTGATGACATAGATGTAAGTCTTAAGGTAGTCCAGGTTCATGGTGGTGCCCTCAATAAAATTTATTTATATTGCAGCAAAAAATATATTATGATAGAATACCTGTCAGTATTCTATGCTATCTTGACCAAATCATCAAGGGAGGAGGGCATTATGGCGTAGAGTATCAAATGGAAAGCGGTTTGATAACAGCGAATAGTAAAGGGGGGGGATACCCTTGGACCGACGTTGGATATCAAGACACTGGATTATTATTTCCGGGATAGTGGCGGGGATTCTTGCAGCTTTAGCCACCAACTGGGGAAACCCACCCAACATGGGAATATGTGTCGCATGTTTTTTACGTGATATCGCTGGTGCAATTGGTTTGCAACGCGCGGAAGTAGTGCAATATCTCCGCCCCGAGATTATGGGCTTTGTTTTCGGTGCCTTTATCGCTGCTCGCATCTTCGGTGAATGGCGTTCAATGGGGGGCTCATCACCGGTAATTCGCTTTGTTCTCGGTGCCTTTGTTATGATCGGGGCTCTGGTCTTTCTGGGTTGCCCGGTTAGGATGATGCTCCGTCTGGCTGGTGGCGATCTCAATGCCCTGCCTGCCATGGGCGGCATCGTAGTCGGGGTGCTGATTGGTATTTTCTTCCTGAAAAGGGGTTTTAATTTAGGGCCAGCCATCAGGATGCATCCTACGGTCGGGGCAATCATGCCACTTATCATGGTGGCTCTGCTGTTGTTTGCTATTTTTAAACCGGGTTTCATCTTTGCCAGTGAGAGCGGTCCTGGTGCCATGTTTGCTCCTCTCGGGATAGCGCTCGGCATCGGTATTGCCGTTGGCTTCCTTGCCCAGAAGAGCCGGATGTGCTTTGTGGGCGGTTGGCGCGACCTTTTCCTGGTGAGAGATACCTACCTCTTCAAAGGAATCATGGCATTTTTTATTGCCGCCCTGATTACAAACTACGCGGCCGGGAACTTTGGGTCTGAGGGTATCTATCACTGGGGATTTATGGGCCAGCCGATAGCTCAGACTGACCAAACGTGGAATTTCCTGGGCATGATGCTGGTTGGTCTGGCGGCAACCCTCATCGGTGGTTGCCCTCTGCGTAACCTGGTTCTCTCAGGAGAGGGTAATAGTGATGCTGCGGTAACCGTACTGGGTTATATAGCTGGAGCTGGTATTGCCCACAACTTTGGACTTGCTTCAAGCCCTGGTGGCCCCGGAATTTGGGGGCCGGCGTCAGTGATTATCGGGCTTGTTTTCTGCGTGGCAATCGGATTCCTGATGAGGGAAAAAGCGAGTGGACAGGAGGGATAATTGGCATTGTTCAAGGATCAAAAGAAGACGAAATTTGGGGGTGGAGGTTTGATACTTTTCCAGGAAGTACAGCAGGCCATGAGTGTGGAAAAGGTACTTAAATCTGCTGACTATGTCACCAGGCTGGTAGCTCCTCCGCCAGAGCTGCGTAAAGGATGTGACCTGGCGTTAGAAATAAACCTGGTAGAGCAGCCTGGTATCGAGCGCTTGCTTCGAGACAGCGACAAGGCGTATGTCAGTGTCTATCCGATCAATATTGGAACGGCACCGCTTCTAGATGTTGTTAAAGTGATTGATTTCGGCAATTGGATAATGGTCAAGTCGGGTAATATGAAAATCACTTTCGAAAAGGACAGCGGTATAATCGTGAATGTGTCTGGTGGCGGCTGCCCCGATATACCTTACCTCCACGCTGAGTTGATCGATAAGCAAATTGATCAAGCTCCAAGGCCTAAAGACATTGGTTTTACTCTCTGTGCGCTCAATTTAGAGAGGGCTTTAGATGAATGTATTGCAATACGGTTGGGAGAACGTAAATCATGATGCTAATTGCCGGTACAGTCCCCATAAAAGATATGCCCCTCGCTATTGGTAAGGTTGCTATGGAAGATGAGTTTCTCATAATTGACGGCCAACGGATTCCCTGTACACAGGGTACTGGTGCGATGCTAAGCGCGGCGCTGGCTACTACCACCCATCTTGGTCTTGATGCTCCCAATGCTTTGATTGTTGGTGATATCGGCAAAGGTAAAGGGAGTCGTGAACTTTATCAGTACCTGATTGATAATATAACAGAGCTCTCGCCACAGGTTCTGGCATTGCACTACTGGCTACCAGACATGGCCCAAACACGGCAACTCTGCCAAGCTATCGAGAAATGCAAAGAGCGACCGGTTATGATTGCCGATGCGGCATCGATGTACTCGGCCAAGGCTGCTGGAATGGCTGAAATGTTCGATATCTTCACTCCTGATGCCAGTGAGATTGCCTTTCTTGCTGACCCAGATGCCACGCATCCTGCTTATATCGCAAGACACCTGTTCGACTCGGATATAAACAGAACTCCTGAACTAGTGCGGACTGCCTGTAAAAACCACGATGCCGCTAAGCTTTTACTTGTCAAGGGGGCTACGGACTACATAATAAAAGATGGCGCGGTTATAGATATCATAAGCGAGCCTAATGTGTTGGCCCTGGAGGCGATAGGTGGTACCGGAGATACCATTACCGGTTTGGTATCAGCTCTCATGTATGCTGAACTGGAGCCTGATGAGGCAGCTATCATCGCAGCCAAGGCTAACCGCATGGCTGGTAAATGTTCAAACGCAACCCCCGCGACTAAGGTGATAGAGATTATCGCCCAGTTTCCCACCGTCTTCAAAGAATATTTGTGTCAGTGGAGCGGCGTCTGCTGCGTAGGAGGAGAAAATAAACATGGCAGAAGTTGATGTACGCGGGTTTTCCTGCCCTATACCGGTTGTGAAAACTAAGAAAGCTATGGAGCGGAATCCAGGTGAGATCATAACCGTTCTGCTTGAGGCAGAGGTTTCTAAGGAAAATGTCACACGGCTGGCGGAACATCAGGGCTACTCAATAAAAGAGGAGAAATTCACCGGAGAATATCGACTCACCCTCACACCATCAGTCAAGTGAGGGGGAGTGAATGGTTATAAAATCGGTGTTCGGGGACTGCCCTGCCTGAGGCTGGTGGTTGAAACCAAGAAAGCTCTGGGGGATATCGAGGAAGGGCGGGTAATAGTTCTCGTAGACAGTAGCGAGAGCCGTCAGGAGGTAGAACTTTTTGCTCGGAGCAAGGGGTGCATAGTCAGAATATTTGAAAAAGACGATGGCTTCTGTTTGGATATTAATAAGGATTGTTATTACGTGAAGCTTAAGAATGAGAACAGCACCGACGTTGTATTGATTACCAGCGATCGGTTCGGCACCGGGGAAGACAGGCTGGGCGAGCTATTGATGAAAGCCTTTCTAAATACATTATGGGATACCGATACGAAACCGGCCAGGCTTCTCTTTATCAATGATGGGGCAAAGTTGATTACCGGGGGTTCGGAAGTCCTGGATGTCTTACGGCTTCTCGAGAAAGATGGGTTTGGGATATTCTCCTGTGGTACATGTATGGAATATTATCACCTGAAAGAGCAGCTAAAAGTAGACCTGGTAACCAATATGTATGATACGGTCGATTCCTTGCTCTCAGCAGGGAAGATAATAAGAATATATTTAGGTGGTTAGAGATGAGTGACTTGGAGGGGAATCTGCGCCTCACTGAAACGGTAAGCGGCTCCGGCTGAGCTTGTAAGATAGGTCCGGGAGACCTAACAAAAGCATTATGTGGGTTGGATTTTATTAAAGATCCGAACTTAATTGCGGGTGTGGAAAGGGTCGAGGACGCTGGGGTATATAAGCTGAGCGACGATCTGGCGGTCGTCCAGACCGTTGATTTCTTTACGCCCATTGTGGACGACCCCTATGCGTTTGGACAGGTCGCTGTTGCCAATGCGCTTAGCGATGTCTATGCAGTCGGAGGCAAGCCTCTGACTGCCTTGAACATTGTCTGCTTCCCAATCAAGAAGATGGATATCTCGGTGCTGAGGGAAATCATGGCCGGTGGACTGGATAAGTTACGAGAGGCTGGAGTAGTCTTGGTGGGGGGGCATAGCGTCGAGGACAATGAGCTCAAGTACGGGCTTTCTATTACCGGTACCATTCACCCTGAAAAGGTTATCCGAAATACCGGTGCCATGCCGGGAGATAAGCTTATCTTGACTAAACCGCTGGGTATAGGCATAATAAGCACGGCGCTAAAGGGGGGTATGGTCGGCGAGGTAACAGTCGCCAAGGCGATATCCTGTATGGCAACGCTGAACAGGCGAGCTTCAGAACTGATGCAGGAAATTGGGGTCAATGCCTGCACGGACGTAACCGGTTTTGGTCTGCTAGGTCATGCCTGTGAGATGGTTGAAGACACTGAAGTGGGCATGGTTATCCATTCGGATAAGGTCCCATACCTGCCTGAGGCGAAGGAGCTTGCTGAAATGGGCTTAGTCCCTGCTGGACTACACAGAAATCG
>JAGYOC010000135.1 GCA_018399795.1 Dehalococcoidales bacterium | reverse complement strand
CTGCTCTACCACTGAGCTACGCTGCCAACAGGCAGAATATAGCATACACGTACCGGGCTGTCAATTTCATGGAGTAGCTGACGTATATTCCCATTTTATGTGATATTTTCCCGCAATTAAGATATCCCTTTATACTCAAACCATTGCATCAGCCCCGATAATGGACTATTATTCTCACATAGAACATTCATCAGGGCTATTATAGACCGGGAAGGCGCTGGCATTGTCGTTAGACCTCGACAGAATATATCCCCAGGTCGGGGATATGGTATCCAGGCTAAAGGCCGATTCGGCCTCAAGGCAGGAGCGGCTCAAGGCAGCGCTGGATACCCTTGCCAAAAACGCAGAGAATCCGGACACTCTGGCCAGGAAAATCGAAGCCAGCCACACCACCTGGCTGGTTGCCGGCCTGGTAGAGGGGATGGATAAGCACACCGGGCCACGGGATATTCCTTCCGAATTCACGGTACTGGCGACTGACGGCTCCCACATCGATGTGGACCGCCACCGCTCCCCAAGGTGCTACCTGATAAACATCGGCTCGGTATCGCTGCGGTATGGCAACCAGCCCGATGCAGTGCTCGATAGCATGCCCCGACTCTATTCGAAGGACGAGGACCTGGTTATCCGCCCGGAGGGAGAAAGAAACCGCGAGCAGTTGATAGAAGGCACCCTGCTTGGCATCAAGCGCGGCGTGGACGAGTTTTGCCGACTGGCCGAGGTCGCCGAAGCGACCTCAGGGGAAACGCCCGTCCTGGCACTATCCGACGGCACGCTCGTTTTCTGGGGGCTTGAGGCCTACCCCGACTTCGTCACCGAGATAATGCTGGAAAGAGGTATCATCCGCCACTTCAACAGGATAAAGAAGCTCAACTCGGTCGAGGGCAAGGCAGCCCTCGCCAGCTACATCAGCTTTCCCCGCAGCACCGAGGTGGTCAATACCCTGCGGATTGCCCTCTGTCCCCATGACATCGTGGACACCGATGTTCGCTGCAAAGAATGCCAGGATAGGCAGTGCGAAGCAGTCACCGGCGTCAGGGACCGGGACATTTTCTCGAACCTGCTGGGCAACGGAGAGAGGTCGGCCCTGTTTATGAGCGGCTCCAAAATAGTGGGAAGGAAATACCCCGATGAGCACCGCGTCTATTTTTTCTACCTGAAGGTGGACGATGAGACGGCCAGGGTAGAGGTACCGAAATGGGTGGCAACGGACGATAGCCTCCTGGAGCTTACGCACTCCCTGGTTCTGGACCAGTGCCAGCGGGGGCAGGGATACCCCGTGTCTCTCAGCGAAGCGCACGAACAGGCGGTGGTGACGGGCGCAGACCGGGAAAATTTCTGGCGGCTGGTCGAGTCAGCGATGGTGGACGAAAAGCTCCCCAGCTCAAGCTCGGCCAAGAGCAGGAGCAAGAAGACCCGCTGGCTATAGCATTCCTTTATCCAGCAAGAAAGTCCCCGGGGAAGCGGCGCCACTACACATACTACACTAAAATGATTTATTATTATATGAGTATGGAATGGAGAATAGAGCGATGAGTGATTCACATCGTGTAGGCGAGGTTATCGAGGCCAGCTCCACCGAATTTACCGCCCAGTGCTACGAGCTCTACGGCTCACCCCCACTGGGAAGCCTTATCAGGACCGGAGACAATAGCCTCGCGCTATACGGGGTAGTCTACCAATCAGAAACCACCAGCCTCGAGCCGGGGCGGCGCCCCATTGCCCGGGGCAGAGATGAGGATAGCGAAGAAGCGGTTTACCGCTCCAACCCCCAGCTACTCAAGCTTCTCAAGAGCGAGTTCCGTGCCCTAGTAGTCGGACACCGGCAGGACGGAAAAACGAGTTACTACCTGCCACCCCAGCCGGCGCGTATCCATGGCTTTGTTTACCCCTGTTCACCTGAAGAGATAAGAGATTTCGGGCAGTCCTTGGCTTTCCTCAGTATCCTGATCAATGCCACACTGCCCATCTCCACGGAGGAGCTTACCGGCGCCACACTGCGCCAGATAAGCCGGGAACAGGATGACCCGCGCCGCTTCCTGGTATCCGCCGGCAAGGAGCTTGCCCTGCTGATTGGAAGCAATCTCAACCAGCTCAATGCTATTCTGGGAAGGATTAGGCCATGACGGACGGTGATATCGACCTGATAGGTCAGGAAAACGAAGACAGGCTGGGTATCGTTACCTCGGGCTCCCTGAATTCAGGGGTAGAAGCACGGCTGGACGGCTCCGCATCAGTGGAAGACATCGCAGTGGGGCGCTACGTTACCATCGAGGGCAAGAAGCGCCGTTTTTTCGGCATGATCACCGATATCAGCCTGGGGGTGGTCGACCAGAAGCTCACCGTTAGCCCTCCCGACATCTCCGACCCCTTCATCGCCGAGGTCCTTTCCGGCACCAGCACCTACGGAAAACTTCACATCTCACCCTACCTGACCATAGGCGGCGATGCCACCATCCTGACGGAAGGGCCCCAGCCGGTCAAGACTATACCCTCGCACTTCTCGCCGGTCAAGCCGGCCTCACAGCAGGACGTGGAGATGGTTTTCGGCAAAGAGGACGAGAAAAGGTTCTGGATAGGAAACCCTCTCGATATGGAGACCAGGCTATGTTTGGATATGGAGAGGCTGGTGGAGCGCTCGAGCGGCATATTCGGCAAGAGCGGCACGGGCAAGACGTTCTTTACCCGGCAGCTTCTCATCGGGATGCTGCAGAAATCAAAGGCAGTAAACCTTATATTCGATATGCACAGCGAGTACGGCTGGGAGGGCAAGAGCGAGCAGGGGCTCAAGGTCAAGGCGCTTAAGCAGCTCTTCCCCGCCAAGGTAGCCGTCTATACCCTCGACGAGGCAAGCTCGAAGCGAAGGGGAGTGCAGACCGACTTCACCGTCAGCATCGGCTACGATGACATCGAGCCGGCGGATATGGTCCTGCTCCGCCAGACGCTGAATCTGACCGAGCCCGCCATCGGCGCCGTGTACCAGTTCCGGGAACGGTTCGGCAGAAACTGGCTGGAGGAAGCCTCCCGGCCGGCCAGCTCCGACGATACCCGTGAATTGCTCAAGGAGCTGAATATCCACGAGAGTACGTTCCAAAACCTGCAGAGAGGGCTGGCAATCATCAAGCGGCTGCCCTTCACCAGGCAACATGCACCGGCCGATGCAGTCGCAACCATCCTCGACCACCTCAACAGAGGCATCAATGTCGTCCTGGAATTCGGCAGGTGTAACGATATCACAGCCTACGTGCTGGTGGCCAATCTGCTCACCCGCCGCATCTATGGCCAGTACCGGGAGATGACAGAAAAGGCGATGGCGGAAAACTCCGCCGGTCCACAGCCCCTGGTAATAACCATCGAGGAAGCGCACAAGTTCCTCAACCCGGAGGTGGCAGCCCAGACCATCTTCGGCACCATTGCCCGCGAGATGCGCAAGTACAACGCCACCCTGCTCGTAATCGACCAGCGCCCCAGCGGCATCGACGACGAGATTATGTCCCAGGTGGGGACAAAGGCTACCTTTCTGCTCGATAACGAGCGGGATATCGATAGCGTGCTCTCCGGTGTGTCCGGCAAGAGTGAGCTCAAATCCGTACTGGCCAAGCTGGCTTCAAAGCAGCAGGCGCTCGTCTTCGGCCACGCAGTACCGATGCCGGTAGCCTTCCAGCCCAGGGAGTACGGCTCCAGAGAATCCTACCGGGACTTCTTCCCGGGCGACAGTATCGAACCCGACAAGCAGGCCGAGCAGGATATCGAAGAGCTCTGGGATTAGGCTCAACCCGGAATTTAGGAGCAAGACACGTTGGAGAGAAAAAAGGTCGGTCTGGCACTGAGCAGTGGAGGCTCCCGCGGGCCAGCCCATGTCGGTGCCCTGGACATCCTCAAGAAAAACGGCATCCCCATCGATATGATTTCCGGTACCAGCATCGGGGCGGTTGTCGGCGCGTTTTATGCAGCGGGAAAGAGCATCGCTGAAATAACGGATACCATGACCGAACTCAAGCAGACCAAGCTACTATCCTTGACCGATTTTACTATTCCAACCAGCGGCCTCATCAAGGGGCACAGGATACAGCGCTGGGTGAAGTCAGTCATCGGCGATATCAGCTTCAGTGACCTGAATATACCTTTCGCCTGCCTGGCCACAGACATCATCACCGGGGAAGCGGTAGTATTAAAAGACGGGCCGGTAGCACCAGCGTTGAGGGCAAGCGTATCCATACCGGTTATCTTCACACCGGCCAAGCTCAACGGCCGCTACCTGCTCGACGGCATGCTGGTAGAACCGATACCGGTAAGGGTGCTCAGGGAAATGGGTGCCGATATAATCATCGCGGTAAACGTGCTGCCCTATATGGGAGGTAAAACAAGCATGGGTAGTAGCTGGGAAAAGGACAAAAGGAAAAAGCCCAATATATTCAGCGTCATAACACGGATGATGTACATCGTGGGTTACCAATCGGTACAGTCCAACATCCGGGAAGCGGATATCGTTATCACTCCCGAGGTAGGCCACATATTCCCCGGCTACTTCAACCGGGCTGAGGAGTGTCTCCTCAAGGGGGAAGAGGCAGCCAGGCTATCCATCCCCGAGATAAAGAGGACGCTGGAAATCTGAAAAAGTCCGCCTCGCTACCCTGAACCAATTTCCTTTAAAACCAAAAATTGACAGTCTGCTGTCAATACATTATAATTATTGCAAATAATAAGCATTAGCGAAAAAGAATATGGCGATCAAAAAGGCAAATACAGATATAAAGGGGAAATCTCTCAGCTCGGCAGGGCTCAGGATGACGAGCCAGCGGGCGATAATAATGGACATCATCAACCGCGGTGATACGCATATGGATGCCGATGAGGTCTACAACCAGGCCCGGCAGATACAACCCAATATCAGCCTGTCAACGGTCTACCGCAACCTGAACACGCTGAAGGACCTGGGGCTGATACAAGAGCTTCACTTCAACGATTCCCACCACCACTACGAGGTGAAACCACCTACCGAGCACCAGCACCTGGTCTGCCTGAGCTGCGGCAAGGTTATCGAGTTCGAGTGCAAGCTATGCAGCAGGATGAAAGAGGAGATCGCCCGCGAGGAAGACTTCGAAATAACCAGTGCCGAAGTCCAGCTAACCGGATACTGTGCCGATTGCCGTAAAAAAGGTAGCGACCTCGATCAGACTTGAGCCGTATACATACAGGAGAAAATAACTAGATGGAGATAAAAGCGCTGAACGAAATGAAGACCGGCGAACAGGGAACGATAAAAAAGGTGGGCGGCAGCGGCCAGGTCCACAGGCGTATCCTGGATATGGGGGTTATCCCACCGGCAGAAGTCACGGTGGAGAGAATTGCCCCGATGGGGGACCCGATATGGATAAGAATCCGCGGCTACCAGCTATCACTTCGCAGGGAAGAAGCGGTGAATATAATGGTGGGGGTGGAGTAGATGAGCGCAAAACACCTGCCGCTATCAATGATCAACCCCTCCGAAAGGGTTAAAGTCACGGAAATAAGGGGTGGCCATGGGCTTTTGCAGAAGCTGGCCGATATGGGGCTTACACCTGGAGTGAATCTCAAGGTTATCAACAGCCAGAAGCCCGGCCCGATACTTATCGATTTACGAGGTTCGCGGCTTGTCCTCGGACACGGCGTAGCCCAGAAGGTAATGGTGGATATAACGGACAATGGCTAAAGAAATGACCATAGCCCTGGCCGGTAATCCCAACTCGGGAAAGACCACCGTTTTCAACAACCTTACCGGCACCCGTCAGCACGTGGGCAACTGGCCCGGGGTAACCGTGGAAAAAAAGGAGGGCATATACCGCTACCAGGACTATACCGTAAAAGTGGTTGACCTTCCCGGCGTCTACAGCCTGACCACATACTCACCGGATGAAGTAGTGGCACGAAACTTCATCCTAGAGGGTGCACCGGACGTGGTGGTAAACATCGTCGATGCCTCGAACTTGGAAAGGAACCTCTACCTTACCATCCAGCTTATCGAGCTGGAGGCAAACCTGGTAATAGCGCTAAATATGATGGATATAGCAAGATCCCGCAATTACCACATCGATATCGACAGTCTCAGCCACGAGCTGGGCGCGCCGGTTGTGCCGATGGTAGCGCGGGACAGAGAAGGCAATGCCAGGTTACAGCAGGCAATAACGGACGCCTTCGAGGGCAACACCGGACTGGAAAAGATAAAGCTATTCTACGGCAGCGAACTGGAGGAACACATCAATGAACTGGAAAACCTTATCTCCAGTGACCGGGAGCTGTCACGGCGTTTTCCACCCCGCTGGCTGGCCATAAAGCTGCTGGAAGAGGACCAGGAAGTACTGGAAAAGATTGGAACGGTAAATGAACCGTGAAGATATCCTCAGAGCCAAAGAAAAGAGCCTGCACCATCTCAGGGGAATACTCGGCGATGATGCCGAGACGGTAATCGCCGGCGAGAGATACGGCTTCATCAGCGGCCTGCTCAGGGATATCCTTAAAAAGCCCGAGGTAGAGCAGGCCACCACCTCGGACAAAATAGATAGGGTGCTCGTTCACCGTATCTGGGGAATCCCCATCTTCCTGGGCATAATGTACGGGATGTTCCAGTTCATCTTCACCGTCTCCGTACCCCTTATGGATCTCATCGATACCGGATTCGGCAGTATTGCCCGGATGGCACAGGATATCTCCCCAGCCTGGTGGGGATCGCTGCTCAGCGATGGCATCATCGGGGGAGTCGGCTCGGTACTGAGCTTTATTCCACCGATATTCCTCCTTTTCATCTCCATTTCCATCCTGGAAGACTGCGGATATCTTTCTCGGGCGGCTTTCGTTATGGACCGGGCCATGCACAGGATAGGGCTGCACGGCCGCTCTTTCATTCCGATGATACTGGGTTTCGGCTGCACCATACCTGCGATTATGGCCTGCCGGACCATAGAAAACCCCAAAGACAGATTGACCA
>JAGYOC010000134.1 GCA_018399795.1 Dehalococcoidales bacterium | reverse complement strand
CTCCACAAGCTCCCCGATAACCAGCAGCTCTTCAATCTGGGCCCGGTCGGTAGCATCAGCCAGGCTTCCCGGCCTCAATCCATCGCCCAGGCTCAGCGTCACATCAAACTCCTTCGCCATATCGAGCAGGCGGTCGTAGTGTTCATAAAGAGGGTTCTCCTTTTCATTATGGAGCATCCAGCCGATGAGAATGGCCCCCCCGCGGGAAACGACATCGGTAACTCTCCCCTGATCTGCAAGGCGGGCGACGGCAGCACGGGTAACGCCGCTGTGTACCGTGACGAAATCAACACCGTCAAGCATATGCTCCCTGATCATGGCGAACAGGTCCTCAACACTCATGCCAACTATCGCCTCACCCTTACCCGATGCACGGATAGCAGCCTGGTATACCGGAACGGTACCCACCGGAACCTGGCTTGAGGCAATGATAGCCCTCCTCACCGCGGCAATATCACCCCCTGTGGAAAGGTCCATCACGGTATCAGCACCGCTGTCAACAGCCGCTTTCAGCTTCTCCAGCTCGGCTGTGGTATCGAAGAAATCGGATGAAGTGCCAATGTTGGCGTTGACCTTGGTCTTCAAGCCCGCACCAATGCCACAGGGGACCAGATTCTCATGCTTGACATTGGCCGGAATAACTATCTTGCCACAGGCAATACCCTGCCTGACAAACTCCGCCGACAGCCCTTCAATCCCAGCTACCGTCTCCATCTGGGGCGATACTGTGCCTCTTCTTGCCAGCTCCAGCTGTGTCATTGACACCTCCAAAAAAAGAAGACCAGGGGTGACGATATCTTCTCGATAGACCCCAAGTCTTTTCCACCACTTCCCTACGCTTGCATTACCAAGCTCAGGTTCTAAGAGTCAGCTTCACCCGGTAAAGCCTCTCAGCCTTGCGGCACCCCTAGCGGTCTACCCTGCTTGCCTTCAACAACCTAAAAGTAACACAGAACGCTCGATAATTCAAATAGCCCCGATTTTGCTACCGCAACAGAAACCGGTGTGAGAATCGGACCTGTATTGTATAATTATTTCCGACAAAGGGGGATAAATGGAGATACTTGAAAAAGGGGCCCGTAGCCTGGGAGTGAATCTCGCCGCCGACCATATCGAGCGCTTTCAACTATACTGGGAGGAACTGGTAGCATGGAACCGGCGCATCAACCTCACCAACATAACCGGATACCAGGACGTACAGACCAGACACTTCCTCGATTCCCTCACCATTTTACTTGCTTGGCCAAGGGATAAAATCAGCAGCAAGACGAGCATTATCGATATCGGTACAGGTTGCGGAATGCCTGGTATTGCCCTCAAAATCGTTTGCCCCGAAATCCGTCTCTCCCTGCTTGAAGCCACCCGGAAAAAGGTAACCTTTCTCGAGCATATTGTTGGCCGACTGCAGCTCGACGGTGTTGAGGTAATACACAGCCGCGCGGAAGAGGCTGCCCACATTAGCCGCTACCGGGAATGGTTTGACATCGTGGTCTCCCGGGCCGTAGCCCAGCTGGTTAGCCTGAGCGAACTGGCCCTTCCTTTTTGCAGGGTCGGCGGAAGGTTCATCGCCCTGAAAAAGGGTGTCCTTACCCGGGAACTGGCCCGCGCGGAAAGAGCCATCCGCCTTACCGGGGGTAGATTGAGAGAGGTAAAACCGGTTGAAATTGATATACTCCCCGACCAGAGGAAGCTAATCATTATCGATAAAGATTCCCCTACCCCCGGACTTTATCCGCGACGGGCAGGGATGGCATCGAAACGGCCGCTGGAATGAAGAAA
>JAGYOC010000133.1 GCA_018399795.1 Dehalococcoidales bacterium | reverse complement strand
GGAACCTATCTGATAATTCTTTTTGTTTACCAAATGGCCCAAGTCAGTTATGTGGTGGCCGCCCGAGAAATGTCGGTGGCGATCGGTGCTATTCTGGGCTTCATATTCCTGAAAGAGCCCTTTACGCCCAGAAAAGCACTCAGCATCGGAGCTATTGTGGCGGGAATGGTTCTACTCAAGCTGGTATAAAAAAGTTTATCCTTTAAAAGTCTATCCTTTTGTAAAGGGGCCCATAGCGGGCAGCTCGAATACCGATTTCCAGCCTTCGCTGAAGGGTTCCTTGAGGAACGGCTCCAGCTCTTTGGGATCCCGAAGTGTCAGCATATCCACGGGAGGTAATTTACCCGAGGGATATGCTTCAATAATTTGGTCCACCACCAGGGTCAGGTACTTCAGGATTGCGGCAATAGGACGCTTTGCTTTTTCCGGAGTGGAGAGAGACGGCTGCCCGACCACTCCTTCCGGGGTTGCCCTGCGTTCGATGGCGAAGTGCCCTTCACCTTCGGACCACTTGTGAGGCCGGCGCCAGGGATCGACGGAAGTATCGAAGTGACCTCCCGGGAGGTAGCTTTCACCGCTCGCATCTTTCACGTATTTCATATCGACCATATCCGGAAACAGCAGCTGAGCGACGGATGTTTCGCTCTCGTCGGCATGCACGAAGGTGGTCTCCAAGCTGTCCTCTCTTTTCACCGGAATAAAAAACTCACGGACAGCCCTGTGCCAGTCCAGGACCTGGAATATACCGGGTAGTTGATAACGCTTGCAGAACTCCTGAAGAGCGTTCTCCAGCATCCACAACTGGCCGTGATTGTTTATTATGATGATCTTTCGGTAGCCGTCATTCCATAAACCCAGCATAACGTATATAAGGGTCTCGGTGACTACTTCCTGGGGAATCATAATGGTACCGGGCATACCCATATGGTGGTAGGGGTGCCCGCCGTAGTTCAAGGGCGGCAGGGCAAGGTTTACCTCGTAGCCCTTTTTGGCGGTGTAACGCCGCACTCCCTCGCAAATTTGAGAGGCCATAAAGGTATCCAGTCCGCTGTTGGCGTGGTCGCCGTGGTTTTCGGTGGTTCCTACCGGGACAAGCACGATGTCGTTCTTGCGCCGTTTTTCCGTATTAATCGCCCTCGGAGTGGTTTGTATATAGCAGCCGCCTTTTCCAATTTCCGGTTCCGAAGGAATCTCATACTCTTTCAGTATTTTTTCAATATCGCTCATAGGAGCGTCAAAGACTTCTTTTTTTAATCGGCCGACCTCGTTATCTTCAAATACGATCATAGGATGACCGGTGGTGAGGAAATTGAAGTCGCCTCTTACCATATTATCCATTTTTCATCTCCTTATTGAATGTGGTTACGCACCGGGATTCTTGCAGCTTATTTTTGTCTCTGTACGGTCGCTGCGCAGAGCCACTATGTGATCAGGAACCTCATCAAGGGAAATTTCCTTGGTCATCATAGGCAGCATATTCATTCCACTTGCCATAGCCTCGATTACTCTGGGAAAGGTTCCGTGACCGGAGTGGCCTTGGGCCCCTACAATACGGGCTCGGCGCACCTGCAGCACTTCGCCGGTAACCGGCATCTTTGCATCTGCCCGGGCTACAACCACAATGGTACTATTTAGGGTTCTCCCCTCCCAAATTACCTGCTCAATTCCCGGATACACCTGGGTCGGCAGACCGGTGGCCTCTAGAAAAAGGGTTGCCCCCATACCGTTGGTCAGGTCCAATACCTTTTCAGCAAAATTCTCTTTCAGAGGATTCACCACAAAATCTGCACCCATCTTCTTGCCTAACTCTGCTCGCGCTGGTTCAGGTTCGGAGAGTATGACCTTTGCAGCGCCGGCCCGTTTCAGAATGGCAATTGCCGCTATGCCGATAGGCCCGCTTCCGCAGATTACTACATTATCACCGGGGCGAATGCCGCCGCCGCGTTCGATCACTGCGTTGTAGGCTACACTAGTAGGCTCTACCATGCTTCCCAAACGGAATACATCCTCTTCGCTATATTTCTCCTTGAGAGGATCGAGGCTCCAGAGTACTTTAGCAGGCACAACGATGTACTTAGCAAAGGCCCCATCGATGTTGAACCCGATTTCGTCAAGTCGTTCACAGTGGTTGGGATAGCCGTCGGCACAGGGCTTGCATTTACCGCACCACAGCATCTCTTCGGCGCAGACCCATTCGCCGCCTTTAAAGGGCTGGTTGGTGTTTTTGTCGAAGGCTCCGGGTCCCGCCGAACGGACTATTCCCGACAGTTCATGACCCAGGGTCGCAGGAAAGCCGGTGAGGCCGGGATACCAGATATACCCCTCGTCGTCGGCCTGGGCCATGTGCACATCGCTGCCGCAAATTCCCACCTGCTTTACTTCAATAAGAACCTCCTCCGGACCTGGAGTGGGGACATCCACTTCTTCTATTTCCAGCCGCGGGTTCCGCCACACTTTACTGCCGAGGTAAGTTTGTGTGTACTCGACATCCTTCCAGCCTAGTTTAAAATCGGCTTTGGGTTCCCAGTCTGCATACAGCCGGACCGCTTTCATTTTTTCGCCCATAAGGCACCTCCTGTTATTAATTTAAGTAGAAACCTGCTCCCTGCAGCTGCTGCTGCGAATAATGAGCTCCGGTTCAAGTATTACTCTCCGGGGCGCCGTCGGGTTTCCACTGCTTTCAATTTCTTCAATGAGAATCTCCGCGGCGGTTCTTCCCATCTGCTCTTTCGGCTGATTAATGGTGCTCAGTTGAAACTCCTGGTAGGAAGAGAAGGCAATGTCGTCAAAACCGATCAAAGCAATATCTTCCGGGACCCGGAGCCCGCTGTCTTTAATGCCGTGAAGAATACCGATAGCCAGCACATCGTTTTCGGCAAAAATCGCTTGCGGATAATCGCCGTCCGCAATAAGCCTGCGGATAATATTGTAGCCGGTTTGCTGCCTGAAATCACCAAACTTGATGTACCGGGCCTCTGGTTCAAGGCCATAACGATTAAAGGCTCGACGATAGCCTTCGAGGCGTTCGTTATCCGCCATACCATGTTCTGATACACCGATAAATCCTATTGTTTTATAGCCGCATTCAATTAGATGCTTTGTTGCCAGATATCCGCCGCGGATGTTGTCGATAACCACCGAACTTCGGACG
>JAGYOC010000132.1 GCA_018399795.1 Dehalococcoidales bacterium | reverse complement strand
GGACCTCCAGCCCCATCACCAGCTCTTCCAGAGCACAATTGCCGGCCCGCTCACCGATTCCGTTCAAGGTCACCTCAACCTGGCTTGCACCGGCCTTTACCGCAGCAAGAGAGTTGGCAGCCGCTAAGCCTAAATCGTTGTGGCAGTGCACCGAAAGATCAACTGCACCACTCTGGAATTCCGGAATCTCCTTCACCAACTTCTCGATTAACTGTCCGAACTCGTCGGGCATGGAAAAGCCCACGGTATCGGGAATATTGATGGTAGTTGCCCCATGGGCTATCGCTGTTTTAATCACCTCCAACAAAAAGTCGGTTTCGGTGCGGGATGCATCTTCCGGTGAAAATTCTATACGGTCAAAATATTGACTCGCATAATCGAGGTGAGTTGCTATCGACTCAAGAACCTGACTGCGGTCCTTTTTCAGTTTGAACTCTCGGTGCAGCGGACTGGTGGCGATAAAGAGGTGCAGCATCGGATGTACCGCATCTTTCACCGCTTCGTAGGTGATATCGATGTCCTTTTTAACACAGCGCGAGAGACCGACTACCACCGCCTTCTTGAGGGTCTCGGCTACGCGGCGCACCGCCTCGAACTGTACCTTGGAGGAGACCGGAAAACCGGCTTCAATCACATCCACCCCGAGGCTCTCAAGGGCCTCGGCCATTTCCACCTTTTGATCGAGGGTCATTGAAGCCCCCGGCGACTGTTCACCATCGCGTAATGTAGTGTCAAAAATTTTAATATATCGTCCCATATACATGCTCCTTTCCATAATTAACTGACGCATCTGTTTTTCCGCCGTCAGCAGCCCGTTTGGCCTCATCTTTTTTCAATTTGTAAATAAGAGAATCAGTCAAAGCCTGCCATGAGGCTTCGATAATATTTTCCGAAACTCCCACTGTTCCCCAGCTGGTCTCTTCATCGGAAGTATTTATTATTACCCGAGTAAGTGCGCAGGTTCCCGATTCCTCGTTTAAAATACGTACCTTATAATCGGTAAGGCGGGTATTCTTAATATGCGGATAGAACTTCTCCAGTACCTTTCGCAGGGCCTTATCCAAGGCCTCAACCGGTCCGCTGCCGTCGGCCGAGGTATGTTCAACAGCTTCACTGTGTCCCTGTTGATGGGATACATCCTCCGGAACCGAAGCTTTTATAGTAGCTTCAGACCAGGTATTACCATCCCCATTGTTCCAGATCATGATTCGGTACCCGTGCAGGGTAAAGTACTCTTTCAATGAGCCCATCAGGGCTGCCGAAAGAAGTTCGAAGGAGGCTTCCGCACCCTCAAAGTGATACCCCTGTGACTCCAGCTCTTTTACCTTCTCTACAATCTTGCCGGCAGCCTCACCGCTCAACTCCTGACCAAGCCCCATATTTTTTGTCTTTTCAATAATATTACTCTTTCCCGAGAGCTCTGAGACAGTGGTAAAACGACTATTCCCTACCAGCTCGGGGTCAATGTGTTCGTAGGTCAAGGGATTTTTACGAACCGCTGACACGTGGATGCCCCCCTTATGACTGAAAGCATGCTGTCCCACAAAGGGCATGTGCTCGATGGGGGTAGTATTTGACATCTCCGACACAAAGTGAGAGACCTTCTGCAGTTTGCTGATATTCTCCTTACCGACCGTCGAGTAGGACTGTTTCAGGCTCAAATTCGGCACTACACTGCACAAGTTTGCGTTCCCGCATCGTTCACCTAAACCATTAATGGTTCCCTGTACCATCTTCGCACCGGCCCCCACCCCTAACAGTGAGTTTGCTACAGCCGAATCAGAATCATTATGCGCGTGTACGCCAATTGGCACAGAGTAGCGGTCGATAACCTTCTCTGTCTCATACTGGAAGACGTCCGGGAGAGTTCCTCCGTTGGTGTCACACAGCACCAGCCAATCCGCTCCCGCCTCGGCTGCCGCATTCAAAGTGGCAAAGGCGTACTCTGGATTTGCTTTCACCCCGTCGTAGTAGTGTTCGGCATCGAACACTACCTCATCCACCCGCGATTTCAAGTAACGTACGGATGAGTAGATCATCTCCAGATTTTCTTCAGGACTTGTCCCCAACGCCTCAAGCACATGCAAATCCCAGGACTTTCCAAAAATGGTAATCACCGGAACATTGCTGCGCAGCAGCAAATCCAGATTGCGGTCCTGCTCAACTTTGGTATTCTTCATACGGGTTGAACCAAATGCAGCTAAACGTGAATTACGCAGCTGTACGGACTGGGCGGCCTCAAAAAAGGCCGCATCCTTCGGATTCGAACCGGGCCAACCGGCTTCGATATAGTGCATTCCCATATCATCCAGGGCTTCCATCACCCGCAATTTATCATGCAGAGAGAAGGTGACCCCCACCGACTGGGCACCATCCCGCAGGGTCGTATCGTACACCTTTACCTGATTACTCATATCTATCTCCCTATTTTTGCAGCCAGGACATCATGGAGCGCAATTTGCCTCCGACATCTTCCAGCAGATGCTCTTTTTCCAGCTGGCGGGTTGCCTTAAATGAAGGAGCACCGGCCTTGTTTTCCAGTATCCAGTCCTTTGCAAAGCGTCCGGTCTGGATATCCTTAAGAATTCCCCGCATGGACTTTTTGGTCTCTTCGGTGATCAGCTTCTCTTGGGTTATGTAATCCCCATACTCGGCGGTGTTGGATATCGAATAGCGCATATACCCAAAACCACCTTCATAAATGAGGTCTACAATCAGTTTCATCTCGTTAATGCATTCAAAATAGGCCATCTCCGGCTGATACCCGGCTTCCACCAGGGTCTCGAACCCCGCCTTCATCAACGAGGTAACCCCGCCGCAAAGTACTGCCTGTTCACCAAAAAGGTCGGTTTCAGTCTCTTCACGAAAACTTGTGCGAAACAGCCCGGCCCTGGTGGCACCGATACCCTTGGCGTAAGCCTTGGCCAGCTCATCAGCGTGACCGGAGGCATCCTGATAAATGGCTATGAGCCCCGGAACTCCCCGGCCGTCGGAGTATTCGCGGCGAACAGTATGGCCGGGTCCCTTGGGGGCAATCATCACTACGTCAACGTTTTCAGGCGGTTGAATCTGATGAAAATGAATTGAAAAACCGTGGGCAAACATGAGCATATTACCGGCTTCTAGGTTTGGCTCTATATGCTCTGCATAAATCTGGGGCTGCAGTTCATCGGGAACCAAAAACATAACGATATCGGCCATTCGAGCCGCTTCAGCAGGTTCAAAAACTTTAACCCCGTGCTTCTCCGCTTCCGCCCGGCTCGAACTGTCGGCCCGCAGGCCAACAACTACCCGGCAGCCGCTCTCATGCAGGTTTAAGGCATGGGCATGCCCCTGACTCCCAAAACCGATCACTGCGATGGTTTTATCCTTTAACAGGTTAAGATCTGCATCCTTGTCATAAAAAATTTCAGCCATTTTTTTCTCCTTAAGATTTTAGGTTTATATTTCTAAACTTATTGATTTTATTGTTTTCCACTGCAGCTCAGGATGCACCGTTTTTCTCCCAGCGATCCATCGCCACAATTCCAGTTCTGGCAACTTCCACAATCTGATTAGATGGGAACATGTTGATGAAGGAATCGACCTTATCGCTGCTCCCGGTTATCTCAACAACAAAGCCACTGGTACTTGAGTCAAGTATGGAACCTTTGAAAACATTCACCATCTGCAGCACCTCGTTCCGTTCGCCCATGGGAGCCTTCACTTTAATTAGTCCGATTTCACGTTCAACCTTGCGTGCCGGGTGGATAGTCATAATTTTAAAGGTGTCGACAATCTTATAAAGCTGCTTCTGGATCTGTTCAATACTCCGGTCATCCCCCTTTACCATAATAGTAAGCCGGAACATATCCTTCTCTTTGGTTGGCCCGGCGGCAATACTGTCGATATTAAACCCCCGTCGCGTAATCAAACTGGTAATTTTAGATAACACTCCCGGGTGGTTAAAAACCAGCAGTGAAATCACATGATCTGTATAGGTGCTCTTATCTTCTCCCATTGTTTTCCTCCTACATTTTACGGATTACTTTATCTAAAGGTTTTCCCGCCGGCACCATCGGCACCACGTTCTCTTCCCCTTCTATCACAGCATGCAACAGCATACTCCCCTCGCTCTCGGCAAAGGCCTTCATCGTCTGCTCGGCCTCGGAAATCTTTTCCAGCTTCATCGAAGGAATACCCATTGCTTTCGCCATCAAGCCGAAATCCGGGTTATCATTCATGCAGGTGCCTGAGTAGCGCTTATCAAATAACAGCTGCTGCCACTGGCGCACCATACCGAGGCAACTGTTGTCCAGGACCAGTATTTTCACCTTCAATCCGTACTGCTTCACAGTAGCCATTTCCTGCATGTTCATTTGGAAGCCCCCATCCCCGGATACCGTCAGTACTTGGGCATCCGGGTTCCCCACTGCAGCACCAATCGCCGCCGGCAAGCCGTAGCCCATGGTACCCAGACCTCCGGAAGTAAGCAGACGACGGCCGTGATGGAAGTGAAAGTACTGGGCCACCCACATCTGATTCTGTCCTACGTCGGAGGCTACTATGGTATTTTCGGGAAAGTATTTCTGCGCGAGTTGGATAAGGTATTGCGGCTTTAGAACTTCGCTTTGATCAAATTCGAGGGGGTGCTCTTCCCGATATGTTCGAAGTTCTTCTACCCATTGCGAATAGTCGCCGTAGCTTTCCTCGCGGTTGAGCTCCTCCAACACACCGGTAATTGGCCCGACTATAGGCAGATCAACTGAAACGTTCTTTCCGATTTCTGCAGCATCGATGTCTACATGAACAATTCGAGCCTGCTCGGCGAAGACATCGGGATCTCCCATAATACGGTCGGAGAAGCGGGTTCCAAATGCCATAAGCAGGTCACAATTCTGCAGGGCGTGGTTGCCGTAGAGAGTACCGTGCATTCCGATCGGCCCGTAGTTGAGCTCTTCATGCTGTGGAGAAACTCCATGTCCCAGCAGGGTTGTCACCACCGGTACACCATAACGATCGCAAAACTCGTTCATCAGCTTGGTTGCCCCGGCACTGTTGACCCCTCCACCTGAGATGACCATTGGCTTTCGGGCTTCATGAAGGAATTTTTTCAAAGTTTTTACTTGGCGTGGATGGCCACTATCCTTTGGCCGGTATCCGGGCAGGTCGGGAGCATGGGGATAGGCAAAGTCGGTTTCATCCACCTGAACATCCTTCGGGATATCAACAACCACCGGACCCGGTCGGCCGGTTGTAGCCAAATGGAAGGCCTTTTTCACCGTAGAAGCAAGTTCCTCTACGTTCTTTACCAGAAAGTTGGCCTTGGTAATGGGCATTGTAATACCCACCGTATCAGCTTCCTGAAACGCATCAGTCCCGATCATGCCGGTAGACACCTGACCTGTAAACACCACCAACGGTACCGAATCCATATATGCGGTAGCAATACCGGTTATGGTATTGGTAGCCCCCGGACCGGAGGTTACTAATACGACTCCCGGTTTGCCGGTTGAACGGGCGTAGCCATCAGCAGCATGGGTTCCCCCCTGCTCGTGCCGGGGCTGGATTAGGTTAATCTCTTTACCGTGGGTGTAGAGCTCATCAAAAATCGAAATAACAGCCCCGCCGTTATAACAAAAAAGAGTATCAACTCCCTCTTTTTTTAATGCTTCAACCAGTATTCTCGCACCTTTCATCATCTCCTCCTCTCAATTTAATACATTCCCGCAGGGGTGAGAAAAGGAGGAACAATCGGCAGCAGCTCTCGACTTTAGGATAGACCGGTCCCCGGTTACCTGCATATCTATACTTTAGATATACCTGTAACCAGGGGTAGGTGAGTCAAGGTGGCTTCATTGTTCCTGTACTTCTCCCGCTGCGGGCTGCTATTTTAGCAGTGTGCAGGGGCCGTATTACTACGGCAGGAACAATGGAACTCACCTCGAGCTCCACTAATTAGTAGAATAATAATGCCTGATAGGCTTAGTAGTAGGTTGGTAATTAGGAGAGACAGACTTGCAGCAATAATAATAATGATGAGGGCGATAATAGAAATTGAAATAGCGATCATCATGTTCATTATTGCGTTCTGCATACTGTATTCTCCTCGGAATAAACGAAAGTTTATAGTTAAGGAGAACGCTAACAGCACTCTACAACTATGTCAATACAATAGCCGAAATTCTATACCATTTTTTTTTCATAAATATACATATCCGACTGCATATAGAATCCAATGGAGGCTGACACCCACCAGCGGAAGTATTATGTGGACACACCGCCCCGGCATAACCAGATGTGCCGCTTTGTCTTGAGCTGCTCCTGCTGATGGGAGAGAAAGCTCCAATAAAAAGCCGTCTATTCCCATAAGAGCCTGTTTGATATTCCCCCGAAAACCGGTACTCCGGTCCCGTACCACCCTATAGGCAGTCAGTTCTTCAAAGTAATAAAAAACCCTGTAGAGCAGCACACCCAGTTTCCCGGGGATCGGCAGGCCCGGAGAAACCGCATAGCGTGACAAATACACCAACCCCACTAAGTTCAGCCCCCGCAACAAGCCTTGCCTGAGGGCTCCGGCGGTAATCGGGAAGGAGCCGATGTAGGTAAGCACCTCGCCTAAAGGAGTCAACAACTGGGCTCCGGTTACTGCAGCAGCTATCATTATTCCCGGAAGAATTCGCACTCGTTTTCCCAGGTACAAAGAAGCCAGTCCAAACAGCAGAATATGGGCGAACTTGAGAGAAATCTGTGGCTGCAGGATAAATGACGGTATCATCAACAAACCGGTGACAAGCCGTACCAGGGGTGTAACCTGTGCAGCGTCTGTATCCATCCGCTCTGTATCTAGCTGCTTTTGATGTTTCTCTTGTTTTAGGTGCTGGGAAGGCTGGTCCGGCGAGGGTTCAATCGGCATAAGCGCCAGCCACCGAGAATGCTGTAGTAGATACCCGGCAATGGCACCTAAGATGATTCCGCTGATAGTTCCAATCAATAAAAAGAGTGGTGCAATTAGCCAGGTACTCTGTCCAAAAATATACAGCGAGGCAAACAGCAACTGGGCACTATTACTTGCGAAAGCCCCCACTACCCCGATACCTACGAGAGATATTCGCTTCGGATACCATCTGCGCAACAGCAGCATGACCGCGCCGGAAGAAAAACTTCCGCTCGCGGAAAACAAAAACACATATGAAAAAAGCGTACCGGAGACAATCCCCTGCCCAAAAACCTTTAACAGGACCAGCAGTACAAATTCCCGTCGTGTAAATAGGGTCAGAGCAATTAACAACGGCAAATTTGCCAGGCCTAATCTAAAAAAAGGGATCGGTTTAGGTATGACAAGCTCGATAATCGACAAAAAAAGTGATAAGGCGGCAAACAATGCCACCCTATCCAGTCTTTGAGAATTCACCCCGTCTCCTTATTCTTCCACGTCCGTATAATCACGAATATCATAACTACGGCTTTTCTCGGGAGCCTCAATTTCTATGATAGAAGCGACATAGGGAAGAACATCGCCACTGGACTTACGGGAACCATCTAGAAAACGGAACCAACTAACCTGGGGATCGTTCTTTTCGACAATATATTCGGCATAAAAAATTTTTTCCAATGGTAACTCCAACCTGTACCAGCGGCCGGATATGAGCGGCTCATTCATTGCTTTTTCCTTTTACTACTAAGAAAATAGCTGTATCCGGCTATTTTCATTGTTTCGGTTGCCGCTACGCGGCATACGAAACTACCGGGATTTGTTTACATATAGAGTATACTCTGGGTTAAGGCCACTTAGATAAGCTTCAAACCCGGAGGTACAAAAAACCTCATACTCCTCTGTTACACAGACTACCTCAAAAAAAGGTAATTCTTCAACTAGGGCACCAGCTGTGCTCATTTTAGATAGCCTAATTACACTATCCAAAATGAGCAAGCCTCCACACGTAAACACATAAAACTTTATTATTCGGCTTCAAATAATGGATTCTTTGCATTACAATACCATCATGGTAGAAAAAACCGCTGTTGTACAAAACCAAGCCGGCATTCATGTCCGCCCTTCGGGAGTTATCATTGAGGAGATAAAAGATTACTCCGGCAGGATCAACGCCGAAGCGCATGGATTTAGTGTCGATTTGAACAGCGTCATGGGGCTACTTTCCCTTGGCCTTGTACAGAAGGATGAAGTAAAAATAAGAGTTGAAGGGCCGAATGAAGAAAAGGTAGCTGCCAAGGTAAAGGAACTGTTTGAGCGACACTACGATTTTCCACCAAGAAAATAAAAGCATGGAGGCTAACAGATGATCAACAAAAGAGATGCAATGCAGACTGAACTGAAAGAGAATATGCGAGGAGGTACCGGAACTATCGCTATCACCCATCTAGTAGATAAAGATCAGATTAAAAACGGTCGGCTCATGGCGCGTATCGACATTCCAGTTGGTGCAAGTATAGGCCAGCACCGACATGAAGGCGAAACTGAATACTATCTAATTCATGAGGGTGATGGGGAAGTCGAGGAATCGGAGGGTACCAAAATTGTTGGGCCCGGGGATGTAGTGATTACCGGAGATGGAGAATCACACAGCATTGCCAATATCGGACGAGTCCCTCTGATAATGACGGCTGTTATCATATTTGATTAATGGCTGCCGGCAGCTGTAAATACAGTTGTCGTACGATGTACATAACTATTCGACCGCTTCGCGATGAACCCGTTCGATCGCCTTTCGCACCGGTTCATCATAGCGGGGTATAGCTCCACTCTTTGAAGTAACATACGAGCTCACCAGGGAGGCCAGATTGGTCGCCTTTTCGATATCATGAGTAAAGAAAAACCCAAATAAGAAAGCCGCCGAAAAGCTGTCACCGGCTCCTACGGTATCCACCACCGGGACATCTACAACCGGAACATGGATATACTTATTCGCCTTGTACACTGATGCGCCCTGTTTACCGCGGGTAATGGCGGTAGTATGAATATTCCAGTCCTCATTCATCCTTTGGCAAAAAACCCGGTCCGGCAGAGATTCACCGTAGAGTAGATTTGATATAACCGGCACTTCCTCATCATTCAGCTTCAGAATTGTACTGTGTTTCAGGGAATTCGAGATAACCTCCTTCGAGTAATAGTCCAGACGAAGGTTGACGTCACAAAAAACCTCTTT
>JAGYOC010000131.1 GCA_018399795.1 Dehalococcoidales bacterium | reverse complement strand
GAAAGCCAGGTTTACGCAGGTGAGGGCTACTTCGACCCGGACCGTGTCATCGTCTTCATCATCCACGAGGCAGAACGATCTCTCGCCGAGGACTACCCGGCGCTAAGCACGGGCTATCAGCGCGCGGGCACTGGTGTGGGATGAGCTGCGGTCCTCACCTCTCTCAGCGGCCTGCTCGCTAAAGAGGGTTACGATGTTGAGACAGTGGCCAGCGGCAAAGAGGCTCTCGAGATGATCAAGAAAAAAAGATATAGCCTCATCCTCTGCGATATCAAGCTACCCAGCCTGAGCAGTATCGAGATATACAGCGAGCTTGGCAAGATTGCAACATCTCTCAAGAAAAGGATCATCTTCATAACCGGAGATGTAATTGGTGCGGATACCCGCCGGTTCATCGAGTCAACCAGAGCATCCTGTATTACCAAACCCTTTGACATAACCGTCCTCAAGGAAGCCGTCAGAAACAGGCTGGCCCGTAGAGCCTGAAGAATATTTGGCTAAAGTTTCCCTGCGCTATACCTTTAATTATCCAACCTCTTATTCTATATCTCCTCGCTCCGCCTCATGACTACCAACAGAGTCACCGGTATTGCCGCTCTTACCAGCCACCAGGGGCAATCGAAAACTAAACACAGACCCCTTGCCCTCATCGCTTTCAACCCATATGGACCCACCATGAGCCTTGACAATATGCTTGGCAATGGCCAGGCCCATGCCGGTTCCCCCACCCGAGCGAGCCTTGTCCACCTTGTAGAAACGCTCGAAAACGTGGGGTACATCGTCCGGCGATATGCCCGCACCGGTATCTGAGATGCTCACCACCACCGACTTACTGCGGGCCGCGTTCGAAATAAGCACCCTGCCACCCTCCGAAGTGAACTTGATGGCGTTATGGAGCAGGTTGGTCACCACCTGGCGTATCTGTCCTCCGTCGGCACGCACCATCGGCAACTCCGGAGTATCGTCAATACGAACGGTGACCTTCTGCCCCTCAGCAAAGGGATTTAGCTCACCGACCACCTGCCGTACAATGAGGTTGAGATTCGTCTCCTCCAGCCGAAGCTGGGCCCTCCCGCTCTCGATACGCGATAGCTCGGCAAGCTCGACCAGAATCTGGGTCATCCTCTCTACCTGACTGTTGACAATGGTCAGGAAATTACGAGCAACCTCTTTGTCATCGATGGCTCCGTCTTTGAGCGTTTCAACAACCGCCCTGATATTGGCCAGCGGGGTGCGCAGCTCGTGAGAGATGTTGCCCACCAGTTCGCGCCGCATCGTTTGCAGGCTCCTCAGTTCGGTGAAATCATGGAATACCACCAGCGCTCCGGTCGGACCTTCCATTTTCAGGGGTATGGCAACAATCCTCAAGAATCTCTTGCTAACTCCAGATTCAAGCTGGCTCGACTGCTCCTTACCCGTTCTCAGGCATTGCTTGAGCAACCGGTCTATCTCATAATCGTGCACCACCTCGATAAAATGGCGACCCCGGGCCTGTTCTTCCCTGAAAATGAAAAGGTTCTCCGCCGCCGGATTGGCCAGGATAACGTCCCCCCTGTCGTCGGTCATAATAACACCATCCGCCATGCTGGCAATAATCATTGCCATCTTGTCCCGGTCCGCAGCGATACGGTCTAGGACATCCTTGAGCCACGAAGACATCTCGTTGAAGGCAATTCCCATCTGCCCCATTTCTCCGGCCGGGCTGACCGGTATACGGTAGCCGAGCTCTCCACCGGCAATACGCTTCACCCCGTTCGTCACCTGGTTCAGGGAACGGCGTATCGAACGTGCAACAAGCATCGCAACCAGCGCCGCCACACCGAGGGATGCGCCCAGAGTTATCATTACCAGCCTGGTCACTTCACTCGCTGCCGCCTCTACACCGGTCAGCGGCGAAGCAATTCTGACCACCCCTACCATCTCTCCCCGGCTCAGGACCGGCACGGCAAGGTACATTATCCGGCTGCCCATTACGGTGCTGTAGCGGGTATTCTCACCCAAACCCGACTCCATTGCGCCGGCTATCTCGGGCTGGCTGCTAAAGCCGGACATCTCCAGGTAGTCCTCCTCGGAATCCCCGAGTACCAACCCATCCGGCCCGGCAATGGTAATCCTGATACCGGTTTCCTCCCCAATGGACTTCGCCAGGGAATCCAGCCCTGCATTTTTCCCAGTTTCAGAAAGAAACGGCAAAGCAGCCAGGGCAACAACCCTGGCTTCATCCTCAAGCCGGTTACGCAGCATATCAATCTGGTTATCCCGAACGGAATTAACCAGGTAGAGGCCGGAAAACCCCACACACCCGGCTACCAGCAGCAGGACAGGTATCGTTACTCGCCACCTGATACCGCTCAGCATACTCTTACCTCCACGGGTTCAAATCCACCTGTACGAGTGAAATATTGATGAATATGGAGGACAATCATACTCCATTTCCCGCTTCAATAAGATTCTAGACATAAGGCAATTTGCCCTGAATTTCAAGCATACCACAGTTCATCAAATCCATAAATAATCCAGAGTAGCACACCTGATTTCTCCACAACTGTGCTCGGATAGCAAATTTAACCGGGAATTATCCCAAGCTTAAGATCACCATAAAATTATCCCTGTATAATAGTAACATGAACTACGGTCGAATCCCTCCGGCAACCAGGCAACCGACACCTGGATCGGCCTCCTGTAAACGAGTGTGCCACACTTTTATGGTTGATATGGGAGATGAACCAACGGCAAAGATCTTGCTCATGGATGAAGACAGAAGCCTGCTCGAAGTTCCACGTTATAACCTGGAGAGGGAGGGATACCATTGCCTCACCAGTACCTCCTCACTATGACAATTATTCAATCCACCGTTTTTAATTCGCCTGAAATACGGTATTTCAAGGTCCGAAATTATAAATTTCCAAAATTTAACAATTATTTAACAAACCATTAATGAGCCCTTAACAATTTGCTGCTAGAATTTAAATTATAGGGTTGTACAAAA
>JAGYOC010000130.1 GCA_018399795.1 Dehalococcoidales bacterium | reverse complement strand
CGCGGCAACCGAAACGACGAAAATAGCCGTATTCGGCTATTTTCTTAATAGCGATAAGGAGTTACTGAGATGGAAAAAGAAAAACGCTGGTTTGTATCCCGTCTGCGGATAAGTTTGATTGTTATGTTGATTGTAATGGCCTTTGCCAGCTTGGTGTTTGCGTCAAATACCTTTGCCCAGGAAACCGAGGCCTCCCAGCAGGAAAAGGTAATAAGCGCTGAAGAGGCGGGGGTAATGAAGTTTGGTTTGATCGCCGCGGCAATTGCCTTCGGTATGGGTGCCATTGGCGCCGGAATTGCGATTGCCAACGTTGGTTCAGCAGCGATGGGAACTATCGGTGAGAAGCCGGAGCTGGCCAGCCAGGCCTTGATTTTTATTGCACTGGCGGAAGGTCTTGTGGTATTCGGTTTTATCACCGCACTTATGATTCTGGGTAAAGTCTAGGGCATGAAATATTTTATGATCGGCGGAGATGATGCGGTACTCGGCTTCGGTATGGTCGGTGTGGAAGGCCGGGTGGCTGAAAACGCCGACGAGGCTCAATCTGCCCTTCAAGAGGCTTTGAACGACCGCCAGGTGGGAATCGTGATCATAACCGAGCCGGTCGCCGAGCTTATACGCCCACAGGTAGATCGTTATGTGTTTTCCCAATCTTTTCCCCTGATCGTTGAGATCCCGGACCGCCAGGGACCGCTGGCGGGGAGACCAACTTTACGGGAAATGGTAAACCAGGCGATCGGTATTAATTTGTAACGGGGGTGCGGAGATGCCTGAACAGAGTGATGAGTCGCAGAATGCCTCTCTGCTGTCGGGAATAACAGAACAGGCCGAGGTTGAGGTAAAGAAGATTGCCGAGGATGCGGAGCGCCAAGCCAAGGAGATAGTGGAGGGGGCTCGCAAAAGAGCCGAGACTATCCACCAGGATGCGGAGGAGAAGGGCCGGAAACAGGCCGAGGGGATTCTGAAGAAGAATGCCCAGGCCATTGAGGCCGAGCAGCGTAAACTGCGGCTGAAAGCCCAGGAAGAGCTGTTTGACAAGGCAATGGGGCGGGTAAAAGAGAAACTGCAGGAATTGACTGAACGCCCGGATTACCCTTCTATTTTGAAGGGCTGGATTGTCGAAGGGGCGCTAGGCTTGTCGGAGGATGCGCTGAAAGTAAACGCATCGAAGCGGGAACTGGGGATGATTACCGACAATTTGTTGCGTGAGGTGGAGGCGGATGTGAAAACTGTGACGGGGCGCTCGGTAAAAATCGAGCGGACAGATCAGCCTCCATTGCAAAAGCAGGGAATTTTTCTTACCGCCCGTGAAGGCCGTCTGGCCTTCAACAATTTGGCCGATGCACGGCTGGAACGCTATTCCACGGTGATACGTAGAATGATCTATCAGCATATGGAACCAAGTGAATTGAAAGTGAGTAAGGGATGAGTGAACGGGTAGTTGGAACAGTACAGAGGGTAAACGGGCCGGTAATTGAGGCTCGCGATATAAGCGACGCAATGATGATGGAGTTGATCCATGTCGGAGATGTCGGTTTGGTAGGCGAGATAATTAAATTGTCCGGAACCCATGCCACTATACAGGTATATGAAAGTACCACGGGCGTAGCTCCCGGGGACCCGATTTACGGCAGCGGTATGCCCCTGTCGGTTGAGTTGGGGCCTGGTCTGATGGGGCAGATCTACGACGGTATTCAGCGTCCCCTGGTACGGCTGAAGGAGCGAAGCGGCGCTTTTATAGAGCGCGGCGAGGAAGAGCCGGCCCTGCAGCGGGAGAAAAAGTGGCATTTTGTGCCGGAGCTTGAAGCAGGCCACCGGGTGAAGGGTGGTCAGGTTCTGGGGAGCGTTCAGGAGAGCGAACGGGTGCAGCACCGTATAATTATGTCCCCGCTGCTCTCCGGAACACTGAAGTCACTTGCACCAGAAGGCGAGTATACGGTTACCGAAGAGATCGCAGTGCTTGAGGACGCAGACGGGAACGAACATACACTAACGATGATGCAGCGCTGGCCAATCCGAAACCCGCGACCAACTGCCCAACGGAAGCCCCTGACTGCTCCGCTGATCACCGGCCAACGGGTTATCGACACTTTATTTCCCCTGTCGAAGGGGGGCACCGTGGCAATTCCCGGCGGTTTTGGTACCGGTAAAACGATGACCCAGCACGCCATTGCCAAATGGTGCGATGCGGATATTATTGTGTATATCGGCTGCGGTGAACGGGGCAACGAAATGACCGATGTATTGACCGAGTTTCCCGAACTGGTCGACCCGCGTACCGGTACCAGTTTGATGGAAAGGACCATTCTGATTGCCAACACATCCAATATGCCGGTTTCAGCCCGTGAGGCCAGTATTTATACCGGAGTGACCCTGGCGGAGTATTACCGCGACCAGGGCTACCATGTGGCTATTATGGCCGATTCAACCAGCCGCTGGGCGGAGGCCCTGCGTGAGCTTTCCGGCCGGATGGAAGAGATGCCGGCGGAAGAGGGTTTTCCCGCCTACCTTCCCACCCGGGTTGCGGAGTTTTATGAGCGGGCGGGTATTATGAATACACTGTCGGACAAAGAGGGCTCGGTCTCCATCATCGGCGCTGTCTCTCCCCCGGGGGGCGATTTTTCGGAACCCGTAACCCAGCACACGAAGCGCTTTGTCCGCTGTTTCTGGGGTCTGGACCGGCAGCTGGCCAACGCCCGTCACTATCCGGCCATTGGATGGTTAGAGAGCTATTCCGAGTACATCAACGATATTATCGGCTATTGGACGCAGCAGGTGGGCGAGCAGTGGGCCGAAGACCGGCGCGAGATTATGGACCTACTGCAGCGGGAGGTTAGACTGCAGCAGGTGGTAAAGTTAGTCGGGCCGGATGCCCTTCCGGACAGTCAACGTTTTGTTATAGAAGTCTGTAGTCTGTTTAAAAACGGCTTTCTACAGCAGAATGCATTTGACGATGTGGACCGTTATTCTACAGTGATGAAGCAGGCCCGCATGCTGGAGCTGATTCTTACTTATTGGCGCAAGGGGCGGGATGCTATTAAGCAGGGGGCCACCATTGTTCGGCTCCGTAAAATGAAGGTGGTGCAGGACCTGGTTAAGATGAAGTTCAACATCGAAAACGACGATGAGGCCTCTTTCGACAAGCTGCAGGCCCGTTTGGAACGATCCTTCGACAGATTGGAGTCTCTCTATGAAGAGTAGTGATAGAAGCCTGTTAGCGGGCCGCGAGTATGTGGGGGTGGATAAGATCGACGGCCCCCTGGTTTATGTGCGCAAGACCCATCCGGTGGGGTATCAGGAGCTGGTAGAGGTGGTTGATAAAACCGGCCATACCCGTTTGGGGCAGGTGCTGGACACATCCGAAGATGTGGTTGTGGTGCAGGTATTTGAGGGCACCACCGAGCTTACTATGCCCTCTACCCGGGTCCGTTTTCGAGGCGAACCCTTGTCGCTGGAGGTGAGCGAGGGGATGCTTGGACGGGTGTTTAACGGCCTGGGTGTGCCGATAGATGATGGTCCGGCGCCGGTAGGAGAGGAGGAGCGGGATGTGAACGGCTCGCCGGTTAATCCGACCGCCCGCTTGTACCCCCGTGATTTTATCCAGACCGGCATTTCCGTCATTGACGGGATGAATACCCTTATCCGGGGGCAGAAGCTGCCGATTTTCTCCGGCAACGGGCTTCCCCATAACGAGTTGGCGGCTCAGATTACCCGCCAGGCAAAGATCCGCGGGGGCGAGAGTAACTTTGCTGTTGTATTTGCCGCAATGGGGGTAAAGCACGACGTTGCCCGCTACTTTATTGACTCCTTCGAGAGTTCCGGGGTGCTGGAAAATGTGGCCCTGTTTCTTTCTCTGGCGGATGATCCGTCTATAGAGAGGTTAATAACTCCCCGTTCGGCTTTGACCCTGGCTGAGTATCTGGCTTTTGACAAGGGAATGCATGTTTTGGTTATCATGACCGATATGGCCAATTACTGTGAGTCCCTGCGGGAGGTTTCCACCCTCCGCGGGGAAATACCCTCCCGAAAGGGCTATCCGGGTTATCTTTATTCCGACCTGGCCGAACTATATGAGCGCTCCGGGATGATAGAGGGTCGTTCCGGCTCTATTACTCAGTTGCCGATTCTCACCATGCCGAACGACGATATTAGCCACCCGATTCCCGACTTGACCGGATATATTACAGAGGGGCAGATCGTATTTGAGCGGGAAATGAATGGCCGCAACATCTATCCGCCGGTCGCGGGGCTGCCTTCGCTTTCACGTCTGATGAAAGACGGTATTGGCGGGGATATGACCCGAGAAGATCATCCCCACCTGGCCAGCCAGCTGTTCGCCGCGTATAGTTACGTGAAGGATGTGCGCAATCTGGCCTCAGTGATAGGGGAGGAGGAGCTGACTCCCCTCGATCATAAATACATGGAATTTGGTGAAGCCTTTGAACGACAGTTCGTTTCCCAGGCAGTAGACGAGGACCG
>JAGYOC010000129.1 GCA_018399795.1 Dehalococcoidales bacterium | reverse complement strand
TATCCAGGCCGAATTTATCCAGCAGTGACATCACATCGACCGCAATGGCCTCCAGCGACATCCTTGCACAGTTGGGATACGGGCAGGGCTCTTTGCTCTTCACTTTGCAGACCGCGCAGAGGCTGCAGGTGCCGCCAATCAGTCCCCACAGCCGCTTTATCCCCCTTTCTCTGAGCCAATTCTCCACCGAGAGAACCTTGATATGAAAATTTATCATCGAATGCCTGGCGCCTTCACGTTTAGCCTTTATATCCATTTCTTCCGAGTACCGGAGCAATAGCCCGCCCTTGAAACCCTTTAGCCTCACCCTTATCTCATCAAGAGAACCAGCGTATGGCGGGCACATATAGTTCTTGCCGTAGTTGCCGCATTTATCCTCGTAGCACAGGGCCCTGATTCTCTTTTCGGGAACAAGGACCTGCGGATCGAATTCAATACATTTCTCCAACCCAAACTTCTCTGCTATTTCCTGATATTCCATGGCCCGAATACTTTCTTCAGCGCTCGATGCCGTCCCGGGCAGTGATTCCGCCGGCGAGGTAGTGCTTGACCTCCCTCATCTCGGTAACCAGGTCGGCGGCATCGATAATCTCGCGGGGCGCGTAGCGACCGGTAAAAACCACCTCCACACCATCCGGCTTGGAACGGATGACCTCAAGGAGGTCATCGATGGAGACCAGATGGAAAAATAGGCTGGTAATAACCTCATCGAAGATGACAATGTCATAATCGCCCGAGCACATCGCCCGCCGGGCCCGCTCCAGGGCGCTCTCCGCCATCTCGACGTCCTCATTATTCGGAGGGTCCTGGACATGGACAAACGTGTCTTTGCCGTACTGCTCGATCTCTACCAGAGGGTGCAGCTTCGGCACAGCCTCCAGCTCTCCGTAGCGCTGTCCCTTCATGAACTGTCCGATATAGGTCTTCAAACCCCGCCCGGCGGCCCGTAGGGTCAGCCCCAGGGCAGCGGTGGTCTTCCCCTTTCCATTACCTGTATAGACCTGGACATAACCCTTTCCCAGGCCGGATATCTCTTCAGTGCCGATATTGTTCAATTTCTACCTCCCTTTACACTCCTTTATAACTTCTAACCTGTACTTACCGCGCTACCTACAGAAGTCTCCGGCAGCTTCCTTACCGTGCCCCACTGGAACTTGGCACGGAACCGCTCCAGTATGGCTACCGTCCTGGTGCCGAACACGCCGAGGAATATGGCGTTACCGACGGCATGAGCGGTGTCGAACCACACGCTGTTGAGCTGAGCGACGAGAAACGTCCTCGGCGTGAGCGGATAGACAAAAGCCGCCCAGAACCAGGTATTCATTATCCACCCGAAAAAGTACCCCCAGGCTATTCCCAGCGCTATCAGCCCCTTCCTGTCCAGGTTGAAGCGCCTGAGGTACGAAGCGGAAACCCCGGCCATTCCCCAGGCGAAAATCTGGAAAATCGTCCAGGGTCCCTGCCCGAGGAAGAAGTTGGAGACCAGCGCGGTGATGGCGCCCACCATGAACCCGGCGGTGGGCCCGAAGACATAGCCCGCACAGATTATCAGGTAGGTGCACGGCTGTACGCTGGGTACGGCGGCGAAGGGTATGCGCAGCACGGCGGAAACGGTGCCCAGCATCCCCACCAGGGCAATCTCCTTGGAACCAGCTGCGGCCCCCTCGAACTGAAAGAAGAAGGCGGCCGATGTAAGGCCGACCAGGGCCGTACCCATCAGCGCCCAGTTGGACAGGATATCCAGGGGCGAAGGGCTGAACAGGGGCGCAATAAAGGCGCAGGTAGCCAGGGCAATGGTAAGCGCGATAAAGATATACTTCTTATTCATTTCAGAACGGACAAAGCCTCGTCAACGGTCAGGATATTGGATGGGACCCCGTAGCCGGTGAAGGCCTGCACGAGCCGGTTTATCTGCGGGGAGAAGAGGAGCGCCTGCGACATTACCCGGTGCTTTTCCCCATCAACCACAATTCCTCCCTCGCTGAGCAGGATAACCCGGTCGGCATACTCGGCGACCAGCTCCACGTCATGGCTCACCAGGACCACGGTATTGCCCCGAGCGCGATATTCCTCAAGAAACTCCATAAGCTCGCTCTTGAGATGGTACTCCATGCCACGGGTGGGCTCATCCAAGATGAGTATCCTGGGCCTTACCGCAAGCACCGAGGCCAGGGCCACCCGCTGCTTCTCGCCACCGCTCAGTGTGCGGGGATAGCGCCGGCGGTACTGCTCCAGCCCGAACTCGGCCAGCATACCTCTCACCCTTTCCTCGATCTCGGCCAGGTCGAACCCCAGGTTCTGCATCGTATAGCTGATTTCTTCCTCCACGGTATCGGCAAAGAGATGGTCGTTGGGGTTCTGGAAGACGAAACCCACCTTACTGGCCAGTTCAGCAACTGTGGCCCTGCCGGTATCGGTACCTTCGATAACTACTTTTCCCTTGGTAGGCTCAAGCAGGCGGTTGAAATGCTTGACCAGCGTGGACTTGCCCGAGGCATTCCGCCCCATAATGGCGACAAACTCCCCCTCGTCAATTCTCAAGGTGACGTTCTTGAGCGCGGTGAGCCCGGTCTCCGGGTAGGTGTAGTAGAGCCGCTTCGTTTCCACCAGCGGCCGGCCGCCACCGTTTCCTCCGGCAGTCTCAAGCCCACCCTCCACGTCACGGAAGGCCCTCTCGAGCACCGCCCGGCCCTCCTTAACGGTGAGCGGGACCCGCTCGACCCCGAAACCTCGCGCCCTGAGCTCGTTCACCAGCCGGAGCAGGGGCGGAACCCCCACGCCCAGTCGGGAAAGCTCGCCGTAGTGGTTGCTCACGATATCGGCGACGCCTCCGTCGAGGGCAATCTCGCCATCGCCGATCACGATGAGCCGGTCGACATACTGGAGCACCCGGTCAAGGCGGTGCTCCACGATAATGACGGTGAGCCCCAGCTCGTCGTTGAGGCGGGTGACCACCGAGAGCACCTCCTCGGCGCCCTTGGGGTCAAGCTCCGAGGTTGGCTCATCCAGGATAAGGATATCGGGGTGGAGGGCCAGGACGGAGGCGATGGCCACCTTCTGCTTCTCGCCGCCGGAAAGCTCGTGTATCTGCCGGTAACGAAGGTGAGCGATGCCGAGCGTATCCAGCGACTCCTCGATGCGCCGGGCAATCAGGTCGCGGGGGAAGGAGAGGTTTTCCAGGCCAAAGGCAATCTCCCTCTCGATATCCATGCTTACGAGCTGGTTTTCGGGGTCCTGGAACACCATTCCCACCCGGGTGGCGAGCTCCTTCGTGGAGTGCTCCAGGGTATCCATCCCGCTCACCGCAACCCGCCCGGCGATCTCCCCGCCGTAGAAGTGGGGAATGAGGCCGTTCAAGCAGCGACAGAGGCTAGACTTTCCCCCACCGGAGGGTCCCGTTACCAGGACAAACTCACCGCGGCCTATTTTCAGGTCAATGTTCTTGAGCGACGGCTCTTTGGCGCCGCTGTATACGAAGGTCAATTCCTCTATACTAATCAAGGTCAACCCTCCGCTTGAGGTATGCAAGGGGCAGTATCATCAGCAGAAGCACCGCCATCAGGGCGAAAAGTGCCCAGTCGGTTCCGCTCATCGCTACCGCCTGGGCCGTGGGGTAGTACTGGTAGCTCAAAATACCCGAGGCCACCAGGTAGATGCCCAGGGCAAGGGGTAGAAAGGCAAATACCACGGTGGTGATGTCGGTGCGGGTCATCTTGATATCCCGGTAGAAGGTGCGGCCCCGGCCGGTGCCGAAGGCCCTGGATTCCATCGCCTCGGCTACCTGCACAGCCCGGTCCAGCGAGTTGGAGAGGAGCGCAGTAACGATGGAGGCCCGGCTCTTCACCCGCATTGCCAGCCGTCCCCTGTCCAGCTCCAGACCGCGGGAGCGCTGCACATCGGTGATGCGCTGGTTATCATCGATAAGCGTGGGAATAAAGCGCGTGGAAAGGGAGGTCACCAGGACCGACTTGTAGGGCAGCCTCACCTTTATCATCGCCAGCATAAGGTCGTCGGGGTGCACGGTGAAGGTGAGTATGGCGAAGGCTGAGATTATGGCGAGCAGCCTGAGGCACATCGCCGCCCCGTAAAATATAGCCTCCAGGGTTATCACCGGAGTACCCATAACGGGCATCCGGAAGGGAAAGGTGAAGAGCACAGTGGCGCCATGAGAGCTGACCAGGGCATTTATCAGTATGATGGCCCCGCAGAGGTAGGCGGTAATCCTCATCGATGAGCGCCACTCTCCCCACACCCGGGCCACCTTGACCACCGGAAGGGTGGAGACGAAAACCAGGATGAGGAACACGGGGTTATCCAGGATGAGGGTGAGCACGATGATGCTCCCCAGCCAGGCCAGTTTGGCGAAGGGATTGAGCCTGTGCACCGGGGTTCCCCGGTCCCGGTAGCGG
>JAGYOC010000128.1 GCA_018399795.1 Dehalococcoidales bacterium | reverse complement strand
CCAGTAGCCGTACCGTTATCTACTTTCCCGGCTCAACGATCGGTAACTTTGACCCACCCGAGGCGAAACGATTTCTGAGTTATATTGCTGAGGCGTGCGGAGTTGGTGGCGGGTTACTGGTCGGTGTGGATTTAAAGAAAGACCCCGTAGTGCTTCATAATGCCTATAATGATAAGGAGGGCGTCACCGCTGCCTTCAATACCAATCTACTGGAAAGAATCAATCGGGAACTGGGCGGTGACTTTCAAGTCGAGAATTTCCGCCATTATGCATTCTATAATCCGGGAAAAGGCAGGGTGGAAATGCACCTGGTCAGCACGAGGGAGCAGAAAGTCCATCTCGACGGTAAAACCGTCATGTTTTCCAGTGGAGAAAGTATCTGGACGGAAAGTTCTTACAAATTCAATTTGGATGACTTCGAACGAATGGCTGCCTCCGCCGGATTCAGGCTAGAGCAATCCTGGACCGACGAACGAAAGTGGTTCAGTGTCCTATATCTAGTAAAAGTTTAGCAAGCTTCAAAGGCCATAACCGCGATGCTACTTGCAGGGCATCAACCGGACTATGTCCTTCTCTTCCAGAACCTTTGCCAGAGATGATACGGTATCCTCGATATCGCTTTGCGTAGTATAACGGCTCAATGATAATCTGACCGAGCAGTGTGACTCCTGTTCCGTCCTTCCCATGGCAGTGAGAACATGTGTGGGCTCTGGAGAACCGGATTTGCATGCCGAACCCGAAGAAAGCTCTATGCCATGCTGGTCCATTGCTATTACAATAGATTCTCCGCGCAACCCGGGCAGGATCATGCTTAGTGTATTGGGCAGCTTGTATTCCGGGTGACCATTCAGTATTGCTGACGGTACAAGGTGCCTTATCTCAGTTTCCAAACGGTCTCGCAGGCTTCTTATGCGCTCCGAATCCTGAATCGTGTACTTTGCCAGATCTGCTGCCTTGCCCAGGCCGACAATTGCCGGGACATTCTCTGTCCCGGCTCGTACTCCGCCCTCCTGGTTTCCACCATGGATTAGTGGCTCGAGTTCGACTCCTTTCCTGAGATAAAGGGCACCAATTCCTTTCGGTGCATGGAACTTGTGCCCAGATATGCTGAGCATATCCACGTCAAGCTCCTTTGTGTTAACCCTGATTTTGCCCACTGCCTGGATGGCATCGGTATGAAAAAGTACGCCCCTTTCGTGAGCAGCGGCACAAAGCGATCTGACGGGTAGAATAGTGCCCACTTCATTGTTGGCCATCATGATAGAAACGAGTATGGTATCTTCCGTTATGACAGCAGCCAGCCGCTCGGAATCTACCAAACCATATCTATCCACGTCAAGGTAGGTTACTCTGTAACCGGACTTCTCCAGGGACTTGCAAGTATTGAGTACTGCCGGGTGCTCAATTGCGGTCGTTACAATATGATTACCCTGGCTACGCATCGCCAGGGCTATGCCTTTGATGGCCAGGTTGTTTGCTTCGGAACCGCTACCGGTAAAAACTATTCTTCTCGGTTTTACGTTCACCAGAGTTGCCACCTGGCGCCGGGCATTCTCCAGAGCTCCCCTGGCGTTTCGTCCCGACTGATGAATACTGGAGGGATTACCTGCTGTTTCTCCAAGATAGGGCATCATGGCCTCTCGTACTGCGTCGTCGACATGGGTAGTGGCGTTATTGTCGAGATATATCCGCTTATATACCCTGGGCTCGGCTATATTGTATATTGCGGTATCGCAGTCGCATGTCGTCACTTTTTCGGCAGCGGCTTCCTTTGATTCTGCAGTACCCTCTTCGATCCTCTGAACATCGCAAAGCAGTGCCTTATATACCGGAAAGCCTGAAATTGGGTCGTAGTTATTAAGGTCGGTAAGCTGATTAACGTTCCGTTCCTGCCAGGCCTTCGGTCCGACAGGAGTTCCACCACCAAACATGCACTCGATACAACCTTTCATGATTTCAGGTGTGATTTTTGCACGGAAAGGTACGCTGCCCCTTGGAGTAATCACCCGTACCAAATCCCCGTTTTTGATTTGTCTATCTTCGGCATCCTTCTCATTCATCTCCACCAGAGGCTCTGGATTATCCTTTACCAAACCTTCAATGCCATGATGTTGAGACCTGAAATCGGTCTTGGGCCTGGCTCCCGAATTGAAAACGAGCGGAAATATTTCAAATGTCCCGGGGCTGGAAATCGGACCCTCGGCAGGCTCGATATATTTTGGCAGCGGCTCGTAGCCGTACTCCTCGAGAATCGTGGACCATATTTCGAATTTCCCGGTTGGAGTATCGAATCCGGGCTTACCATCCTGGCGAAGGCTGCCCTTCTGCCACTTCTTGTACTCCATCATTGTGGTGGGTATTCTCACCCAGCCGCCTTCCGATTTGACGTCTTCAAGCGAGTATCCAGAGCCGTCAAGAACAAAGCGAACCATTGCCTCCTCGCTCTGGGGAAATAGGTGGCTGTAACCGAGCCATTTAGCGAGCTCGGCCATGATGATATAGTCGTTGCGCGCTTCTCCCACCGGCTCAATTATTCTCTCACGCAGTCGAAATATCGGGCCATAGGTCATGTAAGAGTAATTTTCAAACATGGTTGTAGCCGGTAATACTACATCGGCATAGGCGGCGTCAGCAGTGAGTTGACGATCAATACAAGCCAGAAAATCAAGACTGGAAAGCACATCTTTCCAGATAGGGGTTTGCGGCCATGATGTGAGTAAAGACGCTCCGTCGATAATGAGGCCACGAGTTCTGTAGGGTTCGCCTTTAAGAACTGAATCTACGAGGGCGATGGCGTGTGATTCACCTCTGTAATTGCTGTAAACGGGAAACTCGCTACGTCCGATAGCATTCTCCAGATCGGGGTTTTCCAGGTTGCAGGAACGATTAATCGGGAATTCGCTGCCCAGCATGGTGAGCCCGATGCCACCTGGAACGTCGAGCTGATCGGCCAGTGCAAACAGTGTTAGCGCTGCTCTGGCAGACTGAACACCGCTGTTAGAGTACTCGAGGCCGGTGTACATCAACAGCGATGCGCCGCTGGCCCGGCAGATCCGTCTGGTAAGTTCTCGTATGTTATCTTCCGAAATCCCGGTTATTTTCTGTGTAACCTCAGGCCGGAAGTGCTCGACGTAGGTTGACATTTCGTCGAATCCATAGCACCAGTTATCTGCGAAGTCCTCATCATACAGGTCTTCTTCTATCATGACCTGTATCATACTCAAGGCAAGGGCACCGTCGGTGCCGGGGCGAATGGGCAGCCACTGGGCGCCGGTAATCTTTGCCGTTTCGGTGTATCGGGGATCGATGACGACTGTTTCCGCGCCACGCCTGGCGGCTGCCTCCAACCGCTGCATATCGGCAGGAGGCGAGTCGGTGGCCGGGTTGGTGCCCCATATCACTATCATGTCAGCGTTTTCTATATCTGCGAACATGTTTATTTGCATTCGTCCCATCGTTACATTAGGTGCTATCATATGCAGCGACACATAACAAAGTGCGCCTACACCGGTTGTGTTCGGTGAACCAAAGGGAAAAAGGACATTGGATGCAGAGGATACGGTTACCCCTTTGGGCTGGTACAGATCACATAGCGACAACTCCTGAGCTCCACGGCCAGTATATATGGTTACTGCCTCTGGCCCCGACTCCTGTTTAATCCTGTTGAGATTCTCCACTATGATCTCGTAGGCTTCATCCCAGCCGATGCGCTCGAAATTGCTTGAACCCTTGGGCCCAATACGTTTCATGGGGTGTTTCAGGCGTTGCGCTGAATAG
>JAGYOC010000127.1 GCA_018399795.1 Dehalococcoidales bacterium | reverse complement strand
TACCGGTGCTCGGGAAAACCTGCCGCAGGAATTGGAGGAATTCGTTGGCCGGGTTCGGGCAAAAACGGAGCTACCGCTATGCGTCGGTTTTGGCATATCCAGTTCCGAACAGGCCCGCAGGGTGGCCAAGGTGGCGGACGGTATAATTGTTGGGAGTCGTATCATTCAGTTGATTGAAGAAGATAAATCACTGGCTTCTCTGCAGAGTTTTACCATAGGTTTAAGGAAAGCTCTTGGGTAAATAATTATTAGGGAAGGAGGATGAGCCTATATAGAAATGTAAGCTATAAGTGATATTCTGTGCTATTGTGAGGAAGAAGATACCCTTGTTACAATGAAAAAGGAGGTAGAATTGGAAAGGACAAAATTTATCCTTGATGAAGAAAAGATGCCTACCAGATGGTACAATATACTTCCGGATTTACCTGAGCCCATGCCCGAAGTGTTGCATCCCGGTACCAAGAGTCCGGTAACCCCTGATGATCTGGCACCCCTTTTCCCGATGGGGCTTATTATGCAGGAATTCAGCCCGGAGCGTTATATTGAAATCCCAGAAGAGGTTCAGGCGATTTACCGTACATGGCGACCCACGATTCTTTATCGGGCGTATCAGCTGGAAAAAAAGCTGGATACCCCGGCAAAGATATTTTACAAGTATGAGGGGACCAGCCAGGCTGGCAGCCATAAACTGAATACCGCTGTTGCTCAAGCGTACTATAACAAGCAGGAAGGGACCAGACGAATAGCAACAGAAACGGGCGCCGGACAGTGGGGTAGTGCCCTTTCTATGGGTTGTATGTTCTTTGATATGGAACTCAAGGTATATATGGTTCGTATAAGCTATAACCAGAAACCATATCGACGGGTCATGATGGAAGCTTGGGGTGCTAAGTGTGTACCCAGCCCGAGCCCCGATACCAAAGCTGGTCGTGAAATGCTGGCCAAGGACCCGGATTGCCCAGGCAGTCTGGGATTGGCTATCAGTGAAGCTGTGGAGGATGCTGCATCGCGCGATGACACTCATTATTCGCTGGGCAGCGTGTTAAACCATGTACTCTTACACCAGACCATTATTGGTGAAGAGACAAGGATTCAGATGGAAATGGCTGATGCCTATCCCGATATTATCGTGGGCTGTATGGGAGGTGGCTCAAATTTTGCCGGGCAGTTTTTGCCCTGGATGAGAGATAAACTGAGTGGGGAGAAACCGAACCTCAGAATTATCGGTGTCGAGCCGGCAAGCTGTCCTACCTTGACCAAGGGACCTTATGCCTATGACTTCGGCGATGTTGCCGGTCTGACTCCCCTGCTGAAGATGTATACGCTGGGGCACGGATTCATTCCACCGCCGGTACACGCTGGCGGATTACGCTACCACGGCATGGCGCCAATAGTCTGTCACTTGCACAAGCTCGGTATGATGGAGGCAAGGGCCGAGCATCAGCTGGCGACCTTTGAAGCCGGGATTACCTTTGCCCGCAGCGAGGGTATCTTGAGTGCTCCGGAACCGATGCATGCCATAAAGGTAGTTATCGATGAAGCCTTGAAGTGCCGGGAATCCGGTGAAGAAAAGACCATTTTGCTCGCTCATAGCGGACACGGCCATGTTGATTTGGCGGCATATGAGGCTTATCTATCCGGAAAACTTGAGGATTATGATTTTCCCGAGGATAAGCTCAAGGAGTCATTGAGTTTACTCCCCGAGGTAGGCTAAGGGAGTAGACGGTTTTGTCTTTAAGGTGAAGAATTTGCCAAGATTTGCCCCCGCCAATACGGTGGGGGCAAAATATCTACATAATGTAGCTCTTTTCTATTTTAAAAGGGATAATACTCGGAATGAATTATTCCCTGTTATCATATTATGCTGGATTAGTAAATGAACGATTACCAAAGTAACCCTTTAAGGTCCATAAAGTGGTATCGTAAACTTGCGCTGATGAAAGGGCGAAGAGAAACCGGTTTTTTCCTTATGGAAGGAGACAGGGCTATCAGGCAGGTTATGGATATCAGCCCCGCTTCGATAAACGAAATAGTTACCAGCAGAGATTTGCCCCCTTTTTATTCTGGCTACTCTCAACGGAGGGTGAGTGAAATACAGTTGAGCAGCATATGTAATACCAGGACACCTCAAGGGCCGGTAGCAGTGATTCGTTATCCCAGGGAAATTTACTCAAGCCGTTTACCTGAAACCACCGGACGTAGAGTGCTTCTATTGGAGGACATTCAGGATCCGGGTAATGCTGGAACTCTTGTTAGGACTGCGGCGGCATTTGATTACGATGGGGTTATAATGAGCGATAGGTGTGCTGACCCTCTCTCACCTAAGTTTATCCAGTCCAGTGCTGGAAGCATTCTATCGCTGTGGTTGAGGAGAACACATGGTTACCTTGCTATGGTAGAACAGCTTAAGAAAAAGGGGTATCCGGTTATTGTCGCTGCACTTGATGGTGCTGAAAAGCCGAGGGTCCTTGAGGGAAGGGGAAGTTTGTTACTTGCGCTCGGTAACGAGACCTCAGGGCCTTCAGAATCCCTGAAGAGTATGGCCGAGCACAATATCAGTATAGACATTGCGAGAAAAAAAGCGGAGTCACTTAATGTTGCTGTGTGTGGTGCCATCTGCCTCTATCTGAGCAACAGACTATGAGGTATTATGGGCTGCAGGTATTTGCTTCTGATCAAGGATATTATTTTCATAAGCATAAATACGAAATCATGCTAACCCGTCGTTGATGTTAGATAGTGGCTGTGCTAGAATAATTTACCGATGAAATATTTCAAGCATGTATCTATTATTACCGTTTCTCTCCTGATGTCTCTGGCCTTTCTCGGTAGCGGCTGTAATTGGATGGTCGACATGGCACAGGACCTGCTTGCTGAAATACCCGAAACGGAAACTCCCTCAGCGGAACCCTCACCAACACCGCCATTGGTAAGCCCGATTGACCCGGAGTGGGAAACTCCACCATACAGCAGTGAAAATGAAATCCTCCCCGATTTTGTCGAGGTAGTAGAACAGATCAAGCCTTCTGTTGTGGCGATTCAGACGGATAGGGGTGAGGGATCGGGATGGATTATCGAGGCGGATGGCATTATAGTCACCAACAACCATGTGGTAGCTGGTGCGAGGGATATCGCCATTCTGCTGGATGATGGCAGAACATTCAAATCACAGGAAGTGAGAACCGACCCGATTACGGACCTGGCCGTAGTTACCATAAATACCGAAGGATTGCCTGCAGCCCGCATCGGTGATTCATCAGTATTGCAACTTGGTGAACCGGTTGCCGCTATAGGTAATGCGCTCGGGGAGGGAGTAAGCATGACCGGAGGATGGGTCAGTCAGCTTGATGTTACACTGCCGGTTTCCGAGGTGCAAACCCTGGATGATCTTATCAGGACAGATGCCGCTATCAATCCCGGCAACAGTGGTGGCCCTCTGGTCAATATGGCGGGAGAGGTAATCGGTATCACCAGCGCCAAAATTGCTCAGGTGGGTGTAGAAGGCTTTGGTTATGCTATAAGCATAAATAGCGCACAGGATATTATCGACCAGTTGATAACCAGGGGCTACGTGTTACGCAGCTACCTGGGTGTGAGGGTATCCGACATAAATCCGGTGGTGGCATTTTTCAATGAGCTTTCGATAGAAAAAGGTGCGCTGGTGAACTATGTGGCCCCGGACAGCCCTGCTGCTGTGGCGGGCATTGCAGAAGGTGATGTTATCGTGAGTATAGATGGCGCGGAAATAACCGGCGCCAGGCAACTGATACAGAAAATTCATTCCTGTCAGATCGGACAGGAAATATCCATTGTCTACTGGCGTAATGATAGCGAACATACGGTAGAGGCTACTCTTGACGAGGTTCCGCCACCGGCCTAAGTAGACCTTTTAACGCCGATCGTAATCTGGTGCGTACCAATCCGGTAGCTTTCGGTAATAGCCACATCCGAAGGAATGCCTTCTATTATTGTATTGGAAAGTGTTTCCTGGCGGATATAGCCCGTAAAATCACTCATTACCCTGCGAATATCGTCTGCTCCCTCAAAGAAGGTAATGATGTGGTCCGCAATATCGAATCCGGCAGAACGGCGTATCGTTTGAATACGGTGCACTATCTCACGTGCCAGTCCTTCATTGATAAGTTCATCGGATATTGTGGTAGGAACAGCGATGGATAACTCCCCTTCCGTAATGGTGATATGGGTTTCATCGAGACGGGAGATATCATCTATAATTTGAAGACCCTTTATGTTAAGTTCCTCCATTACGGATGCCCCAATCCTCTGCAGGGATTCCTTATCCGAATTCGATTCCAGGCTTACATAGTTAACATCAAGAGGCTGGCGCACTTTAATACCAGCCTTGTTGCGGGCAGCACGCCCCATGCTGGATAGCTTCATTGCCAGGCGAATATCTTCTGATAGCCTTTTATCGATGAGTTTAACGTTGGCGGTGGGAAAATCGTTAAGGTGGACGCTTGCAGGAGATTCTGGGAAAAAGGTACTAACGAGGTTGTGGTATAGTTCCTCGGCCAGAAATGGTGTGAACGGAGCAAGAATCTTGGATATTGTGACTAGGCAAAGATATAGCGTTTGGTAGGCAGACAGTTTATCCGTGTCGTTCTCACTTTTCCAGAATCGTCGGCGACTGCGACGTACGTACCAGTTGGAAAGGCCATCGACGAATATCTCTATTTTTCGGCCTGCATCGGTGGGATTATAAATTTCCAGCGACTTTTCTACGTCCAATACGAGCTGGTTAAGCTCGGATAGAATCCACCTATCCAGTGCCGGAGGATCGGCCCATACCTCATATCTGGGGTCGAAGTGATCGATATTGGCATAGGTAACGAAGAAAGAATATACGTTCCATAGGGTGAGCAAAAAACGCCGATTAATCTCGGATACCAGCTTTTCGGAGAAACGGCGTACGTTGCCTGGTGGTGAGGTAGTTAGACAGTACCATCGCAGTGCGTCAGCGCCATATTTGTCTACTATTGACATTGGTTCCACCACATTCCCTCTGGCCTTGCTCATCTTTTCTCCCTTCTCGTCCAGGATATGGCCCAGGCAGATGACATTTCTAAAACTGGGTTTACCAAACAGAAGGGTAGCAATGGCGTGAAGGCTATAAAACCATCCCCGGGTCTGGTCAACCGCCTCACATATATAGTCGGCGGGGAAGCGGCCATCCTGTAGGAGGGTTTCGTTTTCGAAAGGGTAGTGCCACTGGGCAATCGGCATGGCGCCGGAATCAAACCAGCAATCAATTACTTCTGGTCTCCTTTCCATCTGGCCGCCGCACTGATCGCAGCTAAAGGTTATTTCATCGACGAATGGACGGTGCAGGTCCAAAGATTCGCTGACCCCGATTACTGCGGGTTTCTCCTTCAAATCTTCAATGCCGCCGATACACTCACAGCTGCCGCATGACTTACAGCACCACACCGGCAGTGGTGTACCCCAGTAACGTTCACGGGAAAAAGCCCAGTCGATATTGTTCTGGAGCCAGTCTCCGAATCGGCCATACTTGATGTGCTCGGGGTACCAGTTTATCTGCTGATTACCTTCGATGAGCTGTTCCTTTACCGCGGTGGTACGTACATACCATGTCTGCTTGGCATAGTAGAGAAGAGGAGATTCACAACGCCAGCAAAAGGGATAGGTGTGTAGTATGGATTCGCTGCGAAACAGCAAACCACGGTTATTCAGCTCTTCCATAATAAGAGGGTCGGCATCTTTGACGAACTTGCCTGCGAAGCTGTAGTTACCCCCTATCTTTCCATCAAGGGTTACCGGGTGCACAAAGTCCAGGGAATTTTCCTGCCCCGCCTGGTAGTCGACTTCACCGTATGCGGGCGCAACATGAACTATACCGGTACCCTCATCCATGGAGACGAAATCCGTACCAATGACCGGGTAGTTGATAACTCCGTCCTCCTTACAGGAAACAGCCGAGGGTTTCCCCTCCTTATCTGGCAGAGACATTGATTCAACGGGAACATCGAAATCGTTCGGATTGTAAAGTGGACGATATCTCAGGGCTATCAGGGATGCTCCCCTTATTTTTGTGACGACGGGGATTTCACCGAGACCCAATGGCTCCAGGCGTGCTGTAGCAAGGATAAGGAATTCGCCGTTATAGTCAATAAGAGAGTATTCCGCATCCTCTGCTATTGCGAGGGCGGTATTGCCTGGGAGTGTCCAGGGTGTAGTTGTCCAGGCCAGCAGATAGACTGGTTTATCCCCTGCTGTATCAATAAGCCAGCGAACGAAATCAGCCACGTGATTGCCGTATGCGACCTCCAATTTGTTCAAGAAATCTGGCTTGCGGTAAATTGATTTGGCGATTGCAAACTTTATGTAAATTGATGGGTCCCGGGTATTTTCCTGGTATCCCAGAGCAACTTCATGAGAGCTTAGCGAAGTACCACACCTGGGACAGTGAGGTGTAACGCGATAGCCCTGGTATATCAGGCCCCTGTCCCACATCTGCTTAATTGCCCACCATACCGACTCGATGTAATGGTTATCCATAGTGATATAGGGGTTTTCCAGGTCAACCCAGAAGCCGATGCGACGTGTCATTGTATTCCATTTTTCAAGGTAAGTGGAAACGTTCTCTCGGCAGAGAGCATTGAAGCGGTCGATCCCGTACTCTTCAATCTGTGTTTTCCCGGAGAAACCGAGCTTCTTTTCGATCTCAAGTTCAACTGGCAGACCGTGAGTATCCCAGCCCGCGATACGGGGGGTGTAGTAGCCCTTCATGGTGCGGTATCGGGGAATAACATCTTTGAATACGCGGGCAAGGACGTGATGTATACCTGGGTTGCCGTTTGCAGTTGGCGGACCTTCATAAAAAACGAAGCGCTGGTTGCCTTTTCGAGCTTCTACGCTTCTCTCAAATATACGGTTGTTTTCCCACCAATTCAGAATCGACTTCTCCATTTCAGGGAAGGAGACACGGCTAATTACAGGGCGAAACATCAAAAATACCCCTCTATATTGCTAAGGAATGACCCAATTAAAATACTGCTTTTATATGAAAAAGCAAACATCAGCGGTAAAAAGTAATATAGGTTTTACACACAACGTAAAAGCAATGCAGAACCTGTTACTTCGGAACGATGACTACTTTCCTGGCTTCACCTGTGCCGGTGCTTTCAGTTCTCACATCATTATGGTCGGCCAGTGTCAGGTGTATAATACGCCTCTCGTATGCCGGCATTGGTTCGAGGGTAAATGGTTGTTTGCTGGTTTTGACCTGTTTTGCCAGCCGAACTGCCAGAGAACTTAATTTC
>JAGYOC010000126.1 GCA_018399795.1 Dehalococcoidales bacterium | reverse complement strand
GTGCTGTGGCCGTGGAAGAAATTCAGCTTCGCGATTATCAGTTTCAGTCCTGTATTGGCTGTGAACGCTGCCGGAAAGCGAAACAGTGCACCGGCATTCAGGACGGGATGCAGCTTCTTTATCCCAGAGTCAGGGAAGCCTGCGGGGTGATCCTGGTCTGCCCCATATATAACTACAATATCACTGCAATGATGAAGTCATTTATCGACCGTTTGTATTGCTTCTACGATTACGGGAAAGAGCGGCCGGGCGAATGGTCCAGCCGGCTCGCGGACCAGGGCAGAAAGGCGGCCATCGTGGTTGTCGGTGAGCAGCTTACCAGCGAGGAAGGAGGAATGGATCTCACCCTGGAGGCCCTGCGCCGTCCTTTCGAGGCGCTGGGTTACGAGGTGGTGAGTGAAATGCCGGTATTCGGTATCCATCACAGGGGGAGGGTTAAAGAATACCCCGAAACCCTGGAGAAAGCGGAGCAGCTTGGCGAGGAGATGGCTGCTATTATCAGGTGAATCGGTCGGAGGGGGGATACGATGAGAAGTTTGGAGGATAGCATCAAGCAGATTGCCCGGGAGAATGGAGCGGACCTGTCCGGTATCGCTTCCCGGCGGAGGCTTCTGGATTCACCGCCTTCCGGCAATCCGGAATATTTACTGCCCTCGGCACAATCGGTTGTATCCTTTGCCGTCAGGCTGAACAAGGAAACCGTGCGTGATTTTATGGGCAAGGTGGACTGGCTGGCGCACTGCGAGGAGCGGAAGCAACTGGCCCGGACGGTATATAAAATCGGTGACCGGGTGGTTGATTTTCTCAAAGGTGCTGGCTTTGGAGCGCTATGCGTGGATGTCAACAACAGCTATCGCCCCGAACCTGGAGCCGTTGATGTCACCGAGATGACCGAGTTCATCCCCGATTTCTGCCATCGTTACGGTGCCGTTGCAGCCGGTATCGGTCGGCTGGGCTGGAGTGGGAACCTGCTCACCCGCCATTTCGGTGCCATGGTCGAACTGGGGACGGTGATTACTTCTGCTCCGCTGGAGGCAGACCCCCTGCTCGAAGAAAACCCCTGTGACCGCTGCAAGATGTGTACCGCGGTGTGTCCCGTTGAAATGATAAGCAAAAGGAAGACGGTTACGGTGCGTGTCGCCGGTATAGTCGAGGAAATCGCGGCCAAGGAACCAAATACCTGCTGCTGGATAGGCTGTACCGGATACCACGGCCTGGCCCCGAACGGGAAATGGTCCAACTGGAGCCCCTATCGCCTGGATTACCCCTTGCCGGGAAACAAGGATGACCTGGATAACCTCAATATCAGGCTGCAAAAGGCGGACCCGATGATGCATCTTGAGGACAATAGCTTCAGCGACTATCGAAATGCGATGTTCAGCCCGGAGTGGTTTACCAATACCGTATGCGGTAACTGCCGCAACGTGTGCTGGGAGAAAAGAGAGGACCGGGAGCGGAACAGGCGCATCCTGGCTGAATCCGGCGTCGTGGTGCTCAATGCGGA
>JAGYOC010000125.1 GCA_018399795.1 Dehalococcoidales bacterium | reverse complement strand
GAATACCGTCAGTGCATGTTCTCCATATGCGCCTGTATCGGAGAGAACCTGAAGGTCGATAGCCTTCAGATTCCCCTCTTTGTCGGAACCCAGACGTATATCCAAGCGCATTTTATGACGGGCAAAGGACGATTCAAAGACCTCTTTGCGGCTCATAACCACTTTGGCGGGTTTACCGGTTTTGGTGGTCACCAGCATGGCGTACAGTTCCAGATGGATCTGCTGCTTTCCGCCGAATCCTCCGCCGATTCTGGGCTTAGACACGCGGATATTGCGTAGCGGCATTTCAAATACCTCACCGAGGATGCGGCGGGTATGAAAGGGATTCTGGGTTGATGATATAATGTTTACCCGGCCATGCAGATCGTAATAGCAGTACGCTGCATGCGGCTCGAGGGCTGCATGGGCTTGCGCCTGGGTATTGTAGCGCCGTTCGACCGTGTAATCACACTCCGACAGGACTTTATCCACATCGCCGATATTCATATCGTAGGTGGCGGCAATATTTTTCTTTGGCTCAAATCCCATCGGGAACATGGTATAAGCTTCCGGCTCAGGGTGTACCACGATATCACTGGTTTCGGCCTCTTCCATGTCGATCAAAGGAGTCAGGACTTCATACTCGACTTTGATCAGCTCTACCGCCCGCCGGGCGGTAGCTTCATCTATCGCAGCCACTACAGCCACTTCATCTCCGGGATAGCGGACGTATTCGTCTAAAAGGAATTTGTCCTTAGGGCTGGGTTCCGGATGGCCCTGGCCTGCTCGGGTAATTGGTACTCTGGGTACATCATGGTGAGTAAGCACACACTCTACTCCCGGCAACTCCAGCGCCTTCGCTGCATCTATTTTCTTTATCTTTGCAAAGGCGTGGGTACTTCGGACAAGCTTTACAACCAGTGCGTCCTTAGGTGCAAGATCGTCGGTATAGGCGGGACGTCCGAGGACCAGCCCCTTTCCATCAATTTTAGCTCGTTCATGTTTTACCTGGGTAAACTGTTCATTCATTTTTTTGCCTCCACGAACTTGGTGATTGCCCGCAGCTGACCCTCATATCCACTGCAGCGGCACAGATTACCGGCTAAATAGTGGCGGATTTCCTCTTCATTAGGAGAAGGGTTCTCTTTTATCAGGGAATGTACGGTCAGTGCGAACCCAGGTGCGCAAAACCCGCATTGATCAGCACCTTCAGCGGTCAAAAAATCGGCAAACTCCGCTGCCTCTTCCTCGATACCCTTTACAGTAATGATCTCCTGGCCATCAGCTTTGGCTGCCAGGGTGGAGCAGGAGAGAATCGGGGTATCGTTCATCAGTACAGTGCACACCCCGCAGCTGCCGGTATCACAGCCCTTCTTTACCTCTACATAGCCTGCTTCCCGCAGTACATCAACCAGCATATCGCCGGGTTCAATTTCAAGCCGGCGCGGCCGTCCGTTTATTTTTAGTTCAATTGTCATTACACCACCTCCTGAATCGCCCGTTTCACCAGGCTGCGACATACGGATGTTCGATATTCCTTGGTGCCTCGCAGGTCACTACCAAAATCAAGCTCTTCAGCGGCAGCCTCACCGGCCTTTTTGGCTGCATCAGCATTCGGAGATTTTTCACTGCCGAGAATTTCAGCCGCTTTGACCGATAGTCGAGCAGCACCGGGCCGAGCCCCTACTGCCACTCTCCATGTGTCCTTTGTTCGGACTGCACATGCATTTAGAATTGAAAAATCGGTGCGGCTGATCCGCACTGCTTCGTAGGCACCGGACAGATTATCGGTGTTGAGTACAATTTTTTCAATCAATGCCGGTCCTTCAGACCGCTGGGTGAGGTAAGTTTCAAAGTCGATCTCACCCTGTTTGTAGAGGACCACCCTTGCATTAAGGGCCAGCAATACGGTGTTGAGATCGGAAAAACCAAATTTTCCCCCAACAGTACCACCAACAGTAATTAAGTTCCTCATTTGCACACCCACAATATGGGCGACCGTTTTTTGGAAAAGAGCACCGAAGGCCCCATTCAGTTCTGATGATGTCTCAATATCTCGTGCAGTAGTCATAGCACCAATCTCGATGCTATTGCCGTTTCTTTTAATGAAACGGAGATCGAGAGAGGAGAGATCGACTGCTATGTCAACTTTTCGGGAATTCATTCGGGACCAAGCGCCCCCTCCGATAAGAAAGGCCTTTTTATCGGCAAGAAGTGAGTACGCTTCCTCTAAAGAGTGCGGACGCACATATGTGGATATTTCCATGACCATTCCTCCAAATAGTATTAGTTGTCATGGCGTACAGGTTGTACACGCGGCGTAATTG
>JAGYOC010000124.1 GCA_018399795.1 Dehalococcoidales bacterium | reverse complement strand
CCCTCTATTTCGGTGGGGGACATCATGACCCGCAATCCTCAAACAGTAGGCCGCAGTACCACCCTTGGGGAAATGAAAGACCTCTGTGACGACGCCCACCGTCGGGGCTTTGCGGTACTGGACAGGTATGGAAGGTTATACGGAATAGTGAGCCTTACCGATTACGAGGAGGCCCTTGAGGCGGGGCTGGATCCGCGGCTTACCCCGGTAGAAGCGGTATGCACCACCGATCTGATCACCGCTTTTCCCGACGAAACCCTAATGGAGGTACTGCCGCGGGTCTTCGATTATCAGTTGGGAAGGATACCGGTGGTTGATCCGGAGGATCCGGGCAAACTGCTGGGTATGCTGCGGGACCGCAACATCTATAACGCCTGGAAGCTGGCCTTCCACCAGGGGGAGAAATCCATTCTGACTCAGGCGCAGGAACAGACCGATGCCGCGACAGAACACAACTCACGAAGAGCATCTCATAAAAAAAATAGAGACCACCCACTCCCGGAAAACAAGGCCTGAAGCCTATACCAAAAGTATGAGCCTGCGGAGGGCTGATCTTCCCGCTTAGATATCGTCCATATATACTTCGTGGATCCGGCACATGCGGTCCTTGATGCTGAAAAAGGCATCCACCAGCTTTGGATCGAAGTGGCGCCCCCGCTCTTCCTGAAAGAGTTCCTCAATTTTTTCCATCGTCCAGGCCTTTTTATACACCCGGTCACAGGCCAGCGCATCGAACACGTCGGCCAGGGCGGTAATACGGCCGTAGATGTGGATCTCCTCGCCGCTGAGGCCCTCCGGATAGCCCGTGCCGTCCCACTTTTCATGGTGCTGATGGGCGACAACCGAAGCCGCCTTCAGCAACTCCCGCTCGGAATGAGACAGCATATCGTGACCGAGGACAGCGTGACTTTTCATTCGCTCCCGCTCCTCATCGGTCAATAGCCCGGGCTTGAGAAGAATAGCATCGGGAATGGCAATTTTGCCAATATCGTGGAGGGGCGAGGCGTTTCTGAGCATGTCCGCCTCCTCTTCGCTGAACCCGTAGGCCAGGGCCAGCTGGTAGGAGTATTCAGCTACCCGCTTTACATGGTTGCCGGTCTCCTTCGAGCGCTGCTCACCGGTTTCCGCCAGGGTAAAGATAATCTCTTTTTGGGTGTTTTGGATCTCCTCCTGCAGTGACACCGATTCCAGCTGGCTGCCGGTGTAGGTGGCCGCCAGGAGCAGGTGCTCCTTGTCGGTATGACTGAACTTAGCGGCAGGGGTCATTTTGTTGATTGCCTGGTACACTCCAATTAACTCACCGGAAGAGCCGTGAATGGGCAGAGCCAGGATATTGCGGGTGCGGTAGCCGGTACGTTTATCTACATTCTTATCAAAGCGCTCATCCCGGTAGGCATCGTTGATAATCAGGGGATCGCCGTGGTTGGCAACATACCCGGCGATACCCTTGTCCAGTCCGATTTCGATACGGTCAATTCCGTGGGCAACCTTGCTCCACAGAATTTCGCGCTTGTGGTTTATCAGCCATACCGTACAGCGGTCGGCGGTGACCAGGTCACGCCCCATGTCGGCCAGCATAATCAGGAGTTTTTCAACATCCCGCTCATTTGCTATCTTATTGATATAGCCAAATATTGTTCTCAGCAACTCCTTCGATGAGGGCTCTGTTCGTATTTTTTCGTGTGTTTCCATAGTTCTATGATAAGCATATACACAAGATACGTCCAGTTACAACATAGTTTCAAAAATTTTGATTCCCTCGTCCTTAAAAAACTCTTTTTGCTCGGCCACCACCCGCTTAATACCCTCGGCCTCTTCATCCTCGCAGTAAATGATCAGCATAAAGTTTTCCTCGGGCCAGATATGGTCCCCCATGCGGGGGCCGGAATTACCGACCCCCAGCACAATGGGAATTCTGGTGTAATATTTTGCAACGCCGGCCTTTTCAAAACCCTCTAACAGGTCCTCTTCTACCGAGCGGTTGGCGACAATCTCTATCCGTTTCATGCCCGGCCCCCTTCAAGTGCATTTTCTTGTTGTTGAAGCTCCCGGCGACGCTGCCGGCGCTGTTCCTTTTTTCTCTCTTTTTTTATCATTCTCTTCTCCGACATACGGTTGAACACCGCGTACATCACCGGAATGAAGAAGAGGGTCAGCAGAGCGCCCACCGCCAGACCACCAACCACCGACTTACCGATCGGAGCAACCAGCTCGGCCCCTTCACCCGGAAAGAAAGCCATCGGAATCAAAGCTAAAATAGTGGTTAGAGTAGTCATCAGAATCGGACGCAGACGATTTCCGCCGGCCTCGATCACCGCATCATGGATGCTTCTTCCCCGCTTGCGCAGCAGGTTGGTGTAGTCCACAAACACAATACCGTTGTTTACAATAATACCGGCCAGCATCACCAAG
>JAGYOC010000123.1 GCA_018399795.1 Dehalococcoidales bacterium | reverse complement strand
GCTCAGCAGAACCCGCTTTATTGCTACCAGAGAGCTACCTCTGAGGATTGCCCCGATGCGTGTGACTGCCTGACACAGGCGGAGGCAAAGCGGCTGGGTTATACGCTCTGTGAAGGGCAGCAGACCTTCTGTGGCTATAATGATGCCGGGGAGGCCAGGTACTGCTTCGAGGAGGCTGCCCAGGAGGAGTGTCCTGATGCCTGTTTGTGCCTGACCCAGTCCGAAGCGGAGCAACTGGGTTATGGCTACTGCGGAGGGCAGAAGGTGTTCTGCGGCTATAACACAGCCGGAGCTGCCATGTACTGTTACGAGAAGCCTGATGAGGGCGAATGGGAGTGCCCCCAGGGCTGCGAATGCCTGACTTCGGTTGAGGCCCAGGAGCGGGGTTATTCACGGTGCAATAACCAGTGGATTATCTGCGGTTATGATGCGGCGGGTAATGCCCTGTATTGCTACGAGGAGCCCACCGGAGAGAGTGACGATTGTCCGCAGGGTTGTGCCTGTCTGACCGACCTGGAAGCAAAGAGGCTTGGCTATACCGAGCTGTGCCAGGGCGAAAGAATACCCTGTGATTATGCCCCCGGTGCACCGTCCCGCTGGTGCTACCAGATTTCCGACTGAATAATGCCAGGAGGAAATACCAGGAGCGGGGTGACTCTACAAAGTCACCCCGCTCCTCTGTTATCACTTATATTATCGCTTTATTGACGTTCTTATAGTATCTCTGCCCTATTCTACCTTGAAGGTTGCGCTCGTTTTTTCCTCTCCGTCAAGGTAGAGCTTTACCTGATAGTCGCCGGTTGGCCAGCCGTTCTCCGGTTTTGTTTCCGAAAAGCTGAGGTACCTGGTGCCGCTGGTAGTGATACTCGTTTCATCGATAAGGAAATTGGAAAGGTTTTCCAGTTCACCTTGGACATAGATCCAGTGTGCGCTGATCTCGGAACTGGTGGGAATATTGGATAGCTTTACCGAGCAGTAGATTTCCGGTGTGTCCGGACTGAACACATTGGTGGGCTCTATAGGCTCTCTGGTGCTGGCGTCTACCGAGTTGCACATGGTGGCATTGCTCAGTGAAGAGCCGCTGAAGTTGACTTCACCGGTACAGGCGGCTACGGGGAATGCCAGTATGGCTACCAGAATGGGCAGAGCGATGGTTATGGTGACAAATCTCTTCTCTTTCATATCTTATCCTCTCCCCCCCTCTCTATTTTTACAAAAAATTAACGATGGAATTGAAGCATAATATTACCGTTGTGTCAACTGACAATGGAATAATCGCGAAAGTGGCAATAATGCCTGTTGCTTAGTTTTCGGAGATGAGTTAAAGTTATCGAAATGGCTAGAACAAGTAAAGCGGGTACTAGGACAGTTTTTGTCTGTCAGGGTTGTGGTAAGGAGAGCCTTAAGTGGCTGGGCCGCTGCCCTGCCTGCCAGCAATGGAATACGTTTGTGGAAACGACCATAACCGATAGCCGGACGACCGGGGATGCATATGCCTCGACTTTAGAACCTCCCCGGGAACTTTCCACCATTGTGACCGGTACTGCAGACCGTTTACCATTCCCTAGCGCCGAGTTCAGCCGTGTTTTGGGAGGGGGGGTGGTAGCCGGTTCCCTGAACCTCATTGGCGGAGATCCCGGTATCGGCAAGTCGACCCTCTTGCTTCAGGCTGCGGCAGTGGTTGCCCGGGAGCAGGGCATGGTGATATATATTTCCGGAGAGGAGACACCACAGCAGATTAAAATCCGGGCCGGGCGACTTGGCATCAAGGGGGATAATCTCTACCTTTTTGCTGAAACCGACCTGGATGCCATCCTGGGTCAGATGGATGAACTTAAGCCGGTTCTGGTCGTGATCGATTCCATCCAGACCGTTTGCCTTTCCGAAATGGATGCGGCACCGGGCAGTATCATTCAGGTGCGAGAGTGTACCCTGCGGCTTATGCGCTGGGCAAAGAGAAATGCGATACCTGTCTTCATTATCGGTCATGTCACCAAGGACGGTGCCATAGCCGGTCCCCGTGTTATGGAGCACATAGTCGATGCCGTTCTCTACCTCGAGGGCGAACCGTTCAGTTCCTACCGCCTGCTGCGCTGCGTAAAGAATCGCTTTGGTTCCACCAATGAGGTGGGTATCTTCGAGATGAAAAAGGAAGGGCTGGTGGAGGTGACCGACCCGTCACAGGTTTTTCTTTCCCGGCGTCTCAGTCAAAGCACTGGCTCGGTGGTGGTACCTGTTATTGAGGGAAGCCGGCCTCTCCTGGTGGAAATCCAGGCGCTGACCAACCGGACAAGTTTCGGTTTGCCGCGGCGTACGGCCAACGGCGTCGATTTCGGCCGTCTATTGATGATTGCCGCCGTGCTGTCAAGGCGTCTAAGGCTGAATCTGGGCAGCCAGGATATTATCGCCAGCGTTACCGGCGGTTTGAGGGTTGGCGAGCCCTCGGCTGACCTTGGTATTGCGCTGGCCATTGCCTCGAGCTACCGGGATGTGGAGGTCGCTCCAGCTCTGGCGGTGGCTGGGGAGGTGGGGTTGAGTGGAGAACTGAGAACAGTTCCGCAGCTGGAGAGACGGGTGGCCGAGGCGGCCCGCCTTGGTTTCAGGCGTTTTATAGCTCCGGCAACGGGCTGTAAGGTTATTGGCAATGATAGGGATATTGAAGTATTTCCGGCAGGCACGCTTCAGGAAGCGCTCAGGAAGGGCCTTTCGGGTAAAAGAAAAGGTGATGGTGCGGTTACGGAATAGAGAGCTTTGTTATTGAGGAAGGTCAGGTTGAGTTTGGCATCACTTTACCCGGTGGGGAGCAAGTGTTCTACAATATATGGATATAACATTTAGATTGGCAGGGAGGTAAGAAAGTAGTATGTGGCAGTGGTTTACTGTTAATGGACTGGGAATATTGATAGGGTCCATTGCTGTACTGGTGGCGCTTATTGTCGTGATGCACAGGCTGGAAAACTGGGCTGAGAAAAAGGCGTCCAAGAAGGAGTCAACCAGAAAGTATCGCCGTCGCCTGCTTGCCGTACGCAGCCTCATCTGGATTAGCCTCGGCTTTATCGGCCTGGCGGCTTCCGCCCTGATAACTTCCCGGCAGGGCCCTGAAGAAATTATTACCCAGGAAGGAATGGAGGCATGGTTTTTTGAGCACGGCATCTATGTACTGGCGGTTTCCTCGATAGCCTATCTCTTCTACCGTCTGGCCAGAACCTTCATACCCAGGATAGCGGAAAGCTGGGTAAAGGGGGTGGGCCGGGGGAGGCATGCCAGGGTTGAGAGGGAAAAAAGGTCGGAGACGCTGAGCCACTTCCTCACGAATTCTGTTACTGCCACCATCGGGTTGGTAACGGCACTGATGATACTATCCGAAGTCGGCCTAGATATCACTCCGCTTCTTGCGGCTGCGGGAGTGGTCGGCATTGCCATCGGTTTCGGTGCGCAGAGCCTGATACGTGATATACTGCGCGGCTTCCTCATACTGACACAGAACCAGTATAACAAGGGTGATGTGGTGCGAATTGCTGGAATCACCGGTCTGGTCGAGGATATCAATATTATGAGGACCGTTATGCGTGACTTGGATGGCATTGTCCACTCCATTCCCAATGGCGAAATCAGCTCATCGAGCAACTATACCAAGGAGTGGTCCAGAGTAAACATTGATATACCGGTCGCCTATGGTGAAGACCTTGACCGGGTCAGCGAGGTTATAAACCGGGTTGGCGCCGAGATGGCGGAAGATGAGGTCTACGGGGCGATGATAACCTCCGCTCCCCGGGTGCTCCGGGTCAACAATTTCGGTGATTCCGGCATCGATATCAAGGTGCTGGGCGAGACCAAGCCCATGATGCAGTGGGACGTTACCGGTGAGCTCAGGAAAAGGGTGAAGAAGGCTTTTAACAGGGAGGGGATAGAGATCCCCTGGCCGCACGTGAAACTCTACTTCGGTGACAGCCCGATATCAAAAGGGATAAATTGTCCTAACTGCTCTCAGCCCAATCCGCCGGGAAGCCATTTCTGTGCCCACTGTGGCGCTGGCCTCTCCACCGGGGAAGAGATAACGGGCTAAACGTACCCGGCGGGACTGGATTTGGGGGTTATTATAGTGGCATTGCCATCTGGAAGCAATAAATATACGGAGGTCGTCCTGATGAAAAAGACCTGGAAACCAGTGGTTGCTGGTATCCTGGCCATAATTGCCGGAATATGGGGAATGGTTAGCGGCGCAATAATGATAGGAGGCGGCTCGTTCTACGGTGCGAGCATGTTTGGTTTTGGTATGTACCCTTTTATGGCGGGGGCGATTATTGGCTGGGGGGTTGCTCAGATTATCTTCGGTATTATCGCTATCGTGGGTGGGAACCATGCCCGCAAACGTGGTTCGTGGGGGTGGGCTCTGGCCGGGAGTATACTGGCCATACCGATTGTCCCGCCCCTCGGCATTCTGGCCGTTATTTTCCTGGCGATGGGCAAAGAGGAGTTTGCCCGGTGAATGGCCTGAATCGGTTGCGTAAACATAAAGGCCGGATATGTAGCGCTGCTGTTGACAGGAGATTTTAGTCGGTGGCATAAGATTTTCTAAACGTTTTTCTACATGCCCTCAAAA
>JAGYOC010000122.1 GCA_018399795.1 Dehalococcoidales bacterium | reverse complement strand
GATGAGTTCATTTTGAGGTTAGGATTTACCAATCCTGATGGTGTGGTGATTGTTCGAGCAGCAGCTGATGCCGAACAGGGAGAATACCGCATTGACGGCAAGCCGTTTAAGAATGATGAACAGTTTGCGGAAGGGCTGCTGGAGGCACTACAGGATTACGACCCGCTAGAGGAATTGCGCCGAGTCCAAGAAGCGCTCCAGGAACGACAGCAAAAGCTCCTAAGTGATAAGGGATTTCGAGGATATGCAGAGGACCGTGGTCTAAATTTTCACCGGGAGAATGCCGACGAGACCCATCTTGAAAATGAGGATGGAGATGTTGTGGCGATCTTATCTGTGAGGCCGGAACAGGGGGAGATAGTACTAGAGGCCCCGAACAGTGAGGATATATGGAGGCTTTACCAAAGTAAGGCGTCGGTTGGTGAAAAAGAGGTTGTTCGATTTTTATTGCTGGGAAAAAATGATGACTTAACGGATACGATTATGCTTGTGCAGGCGAGTCCGAAAATGATCTCCATGTTGAGCGTTCCCAGAGATATTTACTTCGAAGGGCAGAAAATTAATAAGCTGTATACTGCGAAAGGACCTACTGCTTTACTTGATGTGGTAAGTCAAATAACAGGTGTGTCTATTGACCACTATGTGACAGTGGACACAGAAGGCTTTGCGGATATTGTGGATGCCCTAGGCACGATTAATGTCGAACTTGAGGCGGAGTTGCTCGATCCGTCAATGTACTATCGTAAAGGCGGCAAATGGAGGATGCTGTATTTCTCTGCGGGTGAACAAGAGCTTAATGGCTCGGCGGCTTTGGCGCTCGCACGATCTCGGAATACCAGTTCCGATTTCGGGCGCGCAGCCCGGCAACAGTTGCTGATCGCCGGTATTCGCGAGCGGCTTGAGCAGCTATCACTCGCGAAGGCGGGCCGCCTTTACGAGTTGGTCGCTACCGCTCTTGAATACAGTGAAACCGACATGGGTGTTCTTCAGGGAATTCACTATTTCAGGCAGTATAGAAATGTAGCGCAGCTGCGGCGTATGGTTCTATCTACGGACAATGTGTTCTATTCCACTTATAGCGGACTTCATCATCGAGGCTTAGAACTCAAAGAGGCAACCAGGTTTACCGATGAAGAGCTTGGTGCCTGGATTTTACGTCCCATCGATGAGGACTGGTCCCTCGTCACCCGCTATACAGAAGATTGGCTTGCGGGAAAACAACCTAAGGTGGAGGATTACCGATAGATGGCCGGTTCGCACAACTTTATAAACGACCTCGGTTATACCGAACAGATACAAAAGTTCAGAGCCAGGGGGCGTGAATTGGGTTTCTCCATTCCTTACTAGATAGGGTTAATACACGTATCGTAAGAAACCCACAAAAAAGGAGATACTTCCGGCGATGACGCAGAGATGCCAGAGTACATGGGCATAGGGAATGCTTTTGGACAGGTAGAAGGCGACTCCCCCTGTGTACGTAATTGCGCCAATAACGATGCTGATAATCAGGCCGAAGGGCAGGTCAAGAATAGCGGGTATCACCAGGATAAGCATCCAGCCCATTGGAATGTAGAGTAGGTCTGAAACAATGTTTTTTTTCCGAAAAAGGAAAAGTTTGGAGAATATACCAATTGCTGCTAAGCTCCATTCCAGGACACACAGAGCTCTGCCTCCACGGCCGGAAAGGGATATGAGCGTGATAGGGGTATAGGTGCCGGCGATCAAAAGATACACCGATATTTGATCAAAAATCCGCAAATAGTAATGAGCGCGGGGCAGGTTGTAAAACTCATGGGTGAGGGCTGATGAAAGATACAGTAGTATTTGGCTGATGCCGTACACAAGCGCCGTGGTCACCAGAAGCCTGGAGCCGGAATCCAAGGCACGGTTCGTGAGAACCAATAAGGCTGCTATTGCCAGTCCGGTTCCAACACTGTGGGTAAAGGCGTTCAATTTTTCTTCTACATGGGAATTTGTTGTCATACGCCGGAAGTTTCCTCCTTCGCCTTGATAAGTGAATAGAGTGTGCGGTTGAGCGGAACATCCACCCCCTGGGTTTCTGCCAGTTCGATCAGCTTGCCGGCCAACATCTCCACTTCGGTTTTGCGGCCGGCCTCGATATCCTGACACATCGATGTCTTGCCTTCCGGCGAAAGGGTCTGCAGAACGGCAATGAGCTGATCGATATCTTCAGGATACAGGTGAATGTTGAGCGTACGTGCTACCTCGATGGTTTCCTGCATGGCGGTCCGCATGAGTTCCTGGGCATGGGAGGGCTGTTGAAAGGGTTTGTAGGGGGCCTGGAGCACCGCGGATACCTGATTGACCCCGATGTTGAGCATAAACTTCGACCACAGGCTTCGCATGATGTCTTCCTGGATTTCGTACTGGATGCCGGCGGCATCGCAGAGGCCGGTGAAAGTACGGATATCGGGGTCGTGTGGAGCGGTAGTGGCAGGTCGGCCCAGGAGCAGTTTTCCCGGGGTGCTGTAGTTTGTGTTGTGTCCTTCCCGGACGGCATCCATACCGAGGGCAACCGTGTACAGCACATGCTCCCGACCGTAGTGCGAGGCAATATAATCTTCCGAGTCGATACCGTTCATTACCGAGACAAAGATGGTCTCGGGTCCGGCATGCCCTTTTACATCGGCTACCGCCTGTTCCAGGTGGTGATATTTAACCGCAAAAATAAC
>JAGYOC010000121.1 GCA_018399795.1 Dehalococcoidales bacterium | reverse complement strand
TTCGTCTTAATAGCCCTATTCACGGCTCTGGTTTGAACAGGCACCACCCGGGGTGCTAAAATCCAATCAGTCGTTACAACAGTTATTTGGTTGTTTTACCGGGTCCAAATTTGTCGAGGAGTATACTTTAACGTGGAGAAGCGTGAATTCAGCGTACTGGATGCCATCGGTAATACCCCGCTTATCAGGATAGACAATGTTTACGCCAAGCTGGAAGGAGTCAATCCCAGCGGTAGCATCAAAGACAGGGTTGCCAAGGAGATTATAGAGGCCGGGGAGAGAGACGGCGAGTTGAAAAAGGGATTTACCATCATCGAAGCCAGCAGCGGTAATACCGGCATATCACTGGCAATGTGCGCCACCGTAAAAGGATACAATATGGTGGTGGTGATGCCTGAGAACATGAGCGAGGAAAGACAGCACATCATGAAAGCCTTTAACGCCAGGCTGGTGCTAACTTCAAAGAGCGGAAGTCTAAAGGAATCAATCGAAAAGGCGGAGGAGCTTGCCAGAGAGCCGAATACTTTCCTTGCCCGCCAGTTTAGTAACCCCAATAATATCAGAGCCCAGGAAAAAACAGGGCAGGAAATTTTGAATGATATCGGGGTTGTTGATGCCATCGTTGCAGGAGTAGGTACCGGTGGCACACTGATGGGTATTACCCGTGTGATGAAGGCCGCCAATCCGGGAGTAAAGGTAATAGCCGTTGAGCCGGAAGAGGCCTCAGTAATGTTCGGCGGTAGTGATGCCAGAATTAAAGAGCACAAAATCCAGGGTATCGGCGACGGATTCATACCCAAAATAGTGGATATGAGCACGGTCGATGAAGCTGTTACGGTAGGAAGTGAAGAAGCGGTTGAAATGACCAGAAAACTATTCCGTGAATATGGCCTGCTGGTTGGCATAAGCTCAGGAGCAAACATATTGGTTGCTCTACAGGTAGCCAGAAAATATGACCGTGTGGTAACCGTCCTACCGGACCGGGCAGAGCGTTACCTGAGCATGAACCTCCTCAAGTGCTGAATAAACTGGGAGCTGCACTCGAGGATATTTCAGTTAAAGACGGACAACTCTTAACCTCAACTGTAGTGAGTTTTCAAAATCCCTCTGGTATGCCAAGTCCCCATCGGCATACAGGGCAGTTTATACTTCTGATGAGATACCCGCCTTCATTGGCATGAGACTCCTTTTCTGCCTCTTCTTCCAACGCGAGGACTACCTCATCAACCCTCTTCTTGGTAATGTGAACGAATGTACCGCATCGGGGACACAGGATAAATTTCTTTCTTCCCCTGGTAAGAATGCCCGATTCGGGAACAGCTTCCCGGGGAGTAAGCAGCTTGCTCAATTCGTCAAGCTCAGCCTCTATTTGAAAAAGCCCCCCGTCTTCTTCGCCAGTCTTTACGCCAGCAAGGATATCTTCCTTTAAGTCGTGCAAATAATCCCAGCGGTCTATGATTTCCAGCCTTTCCCGCTCGGTTTTGTTCTCCAGACCTTCCGGTATAATATCCTCGTAATCCATAAACCTGCTCCCTCTCAGACTTAAAGCCTCTCCAGTAACCGGCTATTCCGGTCACTCGATTAACTTGCTGCCCATATACGGTTGCAGTGCTTCGGGCACCGTAATTGTGCCATCAGCATTCTGGTAATTTTCCATAACAGCAATAAGAACCCTGGGCAGCGCCAAACCTGAACCATTTAAAGTATTGACGAAATGCGGTTTGGTACCAGGAGCTGCACGATAACGTATGTTGGTACGGCGAGCCTGGAAATCGCCGCAGTTGGAACAGGAGCTCACCTCCAACCACTCCCCGCAACCGGGGGCCCACATTTCGACGTCATATGATTTGGTGGAGGCAAAGCCGAGATCAGCCGTACAGAGCTCCAGAATACGATAGGGCAGTTCCAGCTTCTGACAAATGCTTTCCGCATTCGAGACCATTCCCCCAAGCTCTTCATTGGAAGACGCCGGTTCCGTAATCTTATACATTTCTATCTTATCGAACTGGTGCCCCCTTTTAATTCCCCTGGTATCCTTGCCAGCCGACATCTTTTCACGCCTAAAGCAGGCAGTATACGCCACGTAGTACAAGGGCAGTATACCCGGGTTTATTATCTCGTCCCGGTGCAAATTGGTTATCGGAACCTCAGCGGTAGGTACAAACCAAAGGTCATCTTCCTTATCGTGATACAGGTTGTCAGCAAACTTGGGCAAATTCCCGGAACCGAACATACATTCCCTCTTCACCATGAATGGAGGGTAAATCTCCTGGTAGCCATTTTCCCGCGTATGAACATCCAGCATAAAGGTAATCAATGCCCTCTGCAAGCGCGCACCCGCTCCTTTAAGCACATAGAATCGTGTGCCAGAGAGTTTTACTCCCCAGTCAAAGGATATAATACCGAGCGATTCACCCAGATCCCAGTGTGGTTTAAGCGGAAATGTAGCGTTTCTTGGCTCCCCCCAGGAACGCAGGACAATATTATCCTCTTCACTGCTTCCTACCGGTACCGTCACCTGTGGCACATTGGGTATCCGTAAAAGCAGTTCATTGAGCCTGTTGTCAAGACCCCGCACCTCTTCTTCCAGCAGCTTTATGTCGCTACGTAATTGCCGTCCCCGTTCAGCAGACACCTGATTTTGCCGCGCCAACTCTTTCTTGAGTCTCCTCAATTCTTCCAGCTCGCTTACCCTTTTACGGCGTTCGTTATCAACTCCGAGAACATCCTCCAAATTGGTGCTATCTCTGCGATTGGCAAGCGCCTCGATAACACGCCCAGTATTCTCACGAATGTATTTTATGTCAAGCACAATACCCCCTCTTCAGCATCATCCGTATACTCATTGATACATAGCTCTATACTTAACGGTATTATTCAATATCTTTTATCGGCTATTTTACCTTAAGCTGGGGAAAAAGTATCACCTGCCGTATTGAGGTCTGACCGGTTAACAACATTACGAGCCGGTCGATACCAACCCCAAGGCCACCGGTGGGAGGCATACCATGCTCCAGAGCCCTCAGGAAATCTTCATCAATGGCTCCATCTATATCGCCCTCCGCCTGTCGGCTTTTGTGCTGTTCAATAAATCTCTGCCTCTGCTCGAACGGGTCATTCAGTTCGGTAAAGGCATTGGCAATTTCAATGCCACCGGCAAATGCTTCAAATCGCTCTACCAGTTGTTCATCATCAGGCTTGGATTTGGCCAGCGGTGACATATCAACCGGGTGATGCATGAGAAAGGCTGGCTGAACAAGGTCAGGCTCAACAAAGCTTGAAATCAGCTCATCTATCAATCTCCCCCTATCCTTGCAGGGGTCAACCTGCATACCCATGTCAACCATTTTAGCCCTCAACACATCGGCATCCGGGTAATCCATAAAATCGATGCCAGTAGCATCCTTTATCGCCTGACGCAGCTCTATGCGCGGCCAAGGGTATTGAAAACAAATGCTCTTCTCCCCGAAAGCGACCGTATCTTTGCCCAGTACATGCTGGCAAACCCGGTAAACCATCTCTTCCAGCATTTTCATAACATCGGTGTAATCAGCATATGCCTGATATGTCTCCAACATGGTAAACTCGGGATTATGCTTTGTAGAAACCCCTTCGTTGCGGAAAATACGTCCCAGTTCATAAACCCGGTCAAACCCACCCACCACCAACCTCTTAAGATACAACTCAAGAGCAATACGCAGGTACATATCAAGCCCGAGGGCGTGATGATGCGTAACAAACGGCTGCGCCAGAGCACCACCCGCCGATGGCTGTAACACCGGCGTCTCCACTTCAATAAAACTTTTCTCTTCCAGGTAATTTCTAATCGCCGTGATAATTCTGCTACGCTTCGAAAATATTTCCCTTGCCTCGGTATTGGCAATAAGGTCCAGGTAACGTTGACGGTAGCGGGTATCGATATCACTTAGACCGTGCCACTTCTCCGGAAGAGGCTGCAGTGATTTGGCCAGCATGGTAATTTCTTTTACCGCGATACTTGCCTCTCCACTTCTGGTGCGAAAGGGTTTACCCTTGACCCCAATAATATCGCCGACGTCCAGGTCCTTTTTGAGCAATTTCTTACTTTCCTCATCAAGTACATCCCGGCAGCAATAGAGCTGGATTTTACCAGTACCGTCCCTGAGATCAAGAAAGGCTACCTTGCCCATCGGTCGCTGCGACATTATTCTGCCAGCAAGGCTGATCTCATTTTCGTCATGTTCCGACTCCTCCGTTTGTGTTTCCATCTTTTTTAGCAGGGTTACCGCTTCTTGTGTGTTATGGGTACACTGATATCGGTGGGGATAAGGGTTTACACCGCGTTCATAGAGTCTGTTCAGCTTCTCTAATCTCTGCCGGTTTACTCCGCCTGCTTCTGTTTCTGATGCCATATCGATATATCTCCCTCTCCCGGCGTTCACTGCATTGAAACCGACTTACCTTGCCTAGTCAAAGATAGTCAGTGCTACTGGCTATTATATGAGTTATTGAACGGTATAGTAAAGTCAATCCACTCTATTCCCTGAGCATATCCAGCCACGCGGTCGACTTTACATCCTTTTCTAACAGATATTTAACATAGCCGCGCATTATTGACTCCAGCTCTCGGGATAGCTCAGGGGCAATCTTCAGTCTTTCGGCTTCCACAATGTCAACGTCCTGCAACCACCTTAACACCTTTATAGCGTTAACTGATATGCGTTTTAGTGAAGCCCGGTTGGCTGCACAACCCGGGCATACAACCCCACCGTCAGCGTCAGAAAAATAGTTACCCACCGGTTTAAGAGAGGAACGGCACAGTATGCAGCACTCGAAATGAGGACGGTAACCAACCAGTTCCAGCAAGTGAAGTTCAAAACAGCGCACCATTACTTCGACATTACGGGCATCGCAGAGCTGTTTCATCATATCTAGCAATAGATGAAAGAGCGGTTTGTTCTCAACGCTATCCGCGGTAAACTGATTTATTAGTTCAATAGCGTATAGCGCATATGAATTGAGCTCAAGATCGCTTACCAGAGGGAAAAAACTATCTATGGTCTGGCTTCCCGTTACGGTATCAAGGTTCCGACCCCGTGCCAGCGAAATGGTGCTGTGAGTCAATAACTCAAGGTGTCCTGACATTTTACTCCGGGGTCGCCTTACGCCTCTGGCCACTCCCTGGATCTTGCCCACACAGGGCGTATAGAGGGTAAGGATTCTATCCGCCTCACCCAGCTTGACCTTTTTGATAACAACGGCTTCGACCTGATAGTTTTTAGGTTTTGACAATTAGGATATGCCCCCAATGCATAGCTAAAGCGGGCAGTATCAGAATCCAGAAACTTCAAATATCCTGTCTGCCTTCAATGGCCCTTGTCAGGGTAACATCATCAGCATATTCCAGTTCAGTACCAAAGGGCAAGCCCCTGGCCAAACGGGTTACCCTGATACCCAGAGGCACAATTACCTTTTTCAGATAGAGAGCAGTCTGCTCACCTTCCAGATTGGTATTGGTGGCCAGAATTACTTCCCGTATCAAGCCCTCACGCAAACGGTTGAGCAACTCGGCAACCCTTATATCACCGACACCAACACCCTCAGTGGGAGAGATGGCACCATGCAATACGTGGTAGAGTCCTTTATAAATTCCCGTATGCTCAAGCGCCGTAATATCCTGCGGTTGCTCCACAATACAGACTATGCTGTGGTCACGCTGTTCATTACGACAGATGTCACAGGGGTCGTTTTCGGTAACATTACAACAGATAGAGCAAAGCCGGATATCTCTTTTTACCGATATCAAGGCTTCAGCCAGCAACCTGGATTGCTCTTCCGGAGCACGCAGTATATAAAAGGCAATCCTCTGCGCGCTCTTCAGGCCAATACCGGGCAGCCTATTTAATTCTCGAATAAGCCTTGCCAGAACACCATCACCGGATGCAGTTTCTTGATTCATACCGCTAAGCTACATTTCCTCCGCAAATATCATAAACCACCCCAAATGGGGGATATGGTCAAAACATCCCCGGCATGCCAAGCCCACCGGTAAGTCCTTTCAGTTGCTTGGCAGCTGCTTTCTGCGATTTGTTCAGCGCTTCACTTACCGCCTTCAGCATCATCCCCTCCAGGGCAGATGCTTTGGAAGGATCAATCACACTGGGGGATATTTCTATTGATTTCACTTTTTGCTGTCCGTCCACCTTTACCTTTACGGCACCCTTCCCTGCACTCGCTTCAACAATGGTATTACTCAACTCCTTCTGAATACTGTCCATTCGAGCCTTCAGTTCCCGAGCCTGATTCATCTGCGATAAATTCATTTGTCCTCCACGTCAATAATTTCTGCGCCCATTTTCATCGCCGCCTCAACAAGATGATCCTCTTCATGCTGGTATATGCAGCGTACCTGGCAGGGATAACCCATGGCATTGCTGATAATCTTTTCCGCTACCTTCTGGTTTTGCGGTTTTTCCATATTATCCTTATGGATACGGAATCTGAAAGCCAAAACAACGGTATTGTCTTCAAACGATACCGGCTTGCTTGAGCTTCTCAGGAAGGCAATAGCCGCTGTCTTCTGTGTCTCCTGCGGCGCACTTTCAATAATCCGCTTCCAGTTCTGCTGCAGAAATTCCGTCTCTCTGCCAGGTTCGGGTTTATCAACAGCGGTTTTTACCTCCTCATTCGATGTATTATCATCCAAAACCTGTTCCGCTTCCAGACCTTCTGTATCCTGAGCCAAAGTTTGGCTCGCTTTACTTTTTGATGCCGATCTTTTCTCCATAACCGGCTTTCTCACAGGGTAAGATGACTTGGCAACCCGCTCCGGTGACATCTGCCTGCCTGGTTCCATCTCTATTCCCGATACTCCCTTACTACTTGTGACACAATCAACCACCGCCAGCTCAAGAGGCAGGGTGGAGTAGCTATCAAAACCCGCTTGGGCAAGCTGCCCGAATATCCTGACCGCATTC
>JAGYOC010000120.1 GCA_018399795.1 Dehalococcoidales bacterium | reverse complement strand
GTACACATTTTATCAAACAACTCACGTAGAGAAATCATCTTCAGACCCTGTCCCCCCACTCATAATCACCTATGCCAGTATAAGCCGGCATTAAAAAAATATCTATTTAGCGAACACACCGCATCATTCAGTCTATTACTCTTTCGGGGGGCTAGCAATCACACATTGGTATCAATTTAAGTACGCCTCAATACCGCGATATTAACGTACTTTAGTATTATCAGATACCGAGGCATGATACTTTAGATGGGTATATAAAAGAAATGCCACCTATTTCAGCACATTACTGATTTTGCACCGAGAATCAACCGCAATTACGCTGGGACGTTTTACATACCGGTAAAATATCCCAGCGCTTCTTTTACCCTTTCCTCAAGGCTCTTATCGCGTGATGACTGAATGCTGGCCACGGCACGGCTCGCTTCAGAACTAGAATATCCCAGCGATATCAAGGCATCCAGTACGTCACTGTTTCCCTCAACCAATTGAACCGCTTTTCCGGTAACCCATTGAGCAGCCACCTTATCCTTAAGCTCCAGAATAATACGTTCCGCCACCTTCTTGCCAACCCCTGGTATCGAAGTAAGGAGACCGGTATTACCGGTGGAAATCGCCGTGGTCAATTGCTCCAGGTCCATCGCCGAAAGCATCGCCAGCGCCAGCCGTGGACCCAAACCGGATACGCCCAGCAGAGTCTGAAACAGCCTCAACTCATCGGCAGAAGCAAAACCGTACAGCGACACACTATCTTCTCTAAGATATAGACGTGTGTGAAGGGTCACTTCACTGCCGATACCGCCCAAAGAACTCAGTGTTGACGTGGGCGTATATACCTGAAAACCTACCCCTCCGGTAACCAAGACAATACCATCCGCACCTATTGACGCCAACGTGCCACTAAGACTGGATATCATAATTAACCCATCAGTATCCTTATGTAATTAGGCTCTGCAGGTGAAATTCGCCGATATGGCAAAGGGCTATTGCCAGAGCATCAGCAGCATCAGAAGGAGTGGGTATGCATGACAAACCGAGATGGATACGGACCATTTCCTGTATCTGCTCCTTGGAACTGGCTCCATAATTGGCCACCCGTTGCTTTACCTGAGCCGGAGTATATTCATATACCGGAATATTCCGGTTCGCCGCAGCGAGAATAGCCACAGCTTGAGCCTTTCCAATAGCGAACGCCGATCTGGTGTTTTTGGCGATAAACGGTTGCTCAACGGCTACCACATCGGGCCTATAACGCTCAATTAACTCAATCATACCATCGTAGAGAACACTCAGGCGCGCTGCAATGCTGCTACCAGCTTTACAACGCAGTGTACCGTAATCAACCAGAGATACTTCAGTGTCACCTTTATCGACAACACCATAACCCATTATCACTGTGCCGGGATCAATACCCATTATTTTCATTTTTCGTTTCAACCCAGATGCAATTACGCAGGTCGATAAACCATTTGACTCAAGCCTGATATTTCTCCAGAATGGATTCGGAAAAATCAGCGTTGCTATATACCTGCTGTACTTCGTCGATTTCCTCAAGTTTGTCCAGCATTTTCAGTATCTGCAGGGCCGTTTTTTCATCCAGTTCAACAGTAGTCCTGGGCACCATACTCTGTTCAGCTGATGCCACTTCAATATTATCCGTTTCCAGCGCTTTCCTTACTCCCTCAAGATGCTCCGGGCTGGTATAGATTTCTATATATCCGTCTCCTGTATTGACATCATCAGCGCCGGCGTCAATCGCCTTCATAGCCACCTCATCCGCATCCATATTATCCGTTTTTACCGTAATATATCCCTTCAAATCAAAAATCCAAGCTACACAACCATTCTCGCCAAGGCTACCACCACCGCGCGTGAATATGTTTCTTACGCTCTGGATGGTTCTGTTGCGATTGTCGGTCATAGCCTGTACCAGTATCGCTGCTCCCCCCGGTCCATATCCCTCAAGGGCCAGTTCCACCATCGACTCCCCTTCCATAGTGCCACTACCCCTTTTTATAGCCCTCTCGATATTGTCCAGAGGCATGCTGTTATCGCGAGCCTTCTGTACAGCAAGGCGCAACCGGAAATTGGTCTCCGGGTTGCTGCCCCCCTCCCGCACAGCCACTATAATTTCACGTGTCAATTTGGTAAACAGCTGGCCACGCCTGGCATCAGCTACGCCCTTCTGGTGCTTGATTGAAGCCCATTTGGAGTGACCTGACATTTCCCGCACCTCCTGTATGTTTCATCCCAACCTGTTTAATTCTAACATCGGCCCTGCAAGTGGTCAAAGGTGCCTTAGCGCTATGTTCCATTGGATAACTGCCGCCTCCTGTATACAATAGAGGTGATGAGCAATGCTGCACCCGCTATCATCATAGCAATACCGTATGTTGTTAGAGGAGCTACCGAATCGACCAGGAATTCTCCAAGCCAGTCCTCAAGCTGAGTGGGAAGGCCAACCCGGAGAATAATCGGAACGGCCAGCCGTTTAACAATATAACTGCTCAAGAAGGCAAGGATTCCACAAACA
>JAGYOC010000119.1 GCA_018399795.1 Dehalococcoidales bacterium | reverse complement strand
GAAACAATCGGAAACCGCACACTTCCACGTCTATCGCCTGGAAATGAACGGTGGCCGCCTTTATGAGCAGTACTACTGCGAGGGAGTACCGCAGGGAAGCGTATCTATTATTGGAGACGCCAGCGAAACGGGGACCACAACCAGCTTTCTGGCGGACGAAAGCATTTTCGGCGAGGTCAGCTACGATTTCGATACCCTGTGTGAGCGGCTGCGGGAAGTAGCCTATCTCAACAAGGGACTTGAGCTGAAAATCCAGGATAGAGAAAACGACCGGGAGAAGACCTTCTATTTCGAGGGTGGTATCAATAGCCTGGTCCGGCACCTCAACCGGAACCGGGAGGTCCGTCACCGTCAGCCGATTTACATCTTCAAGACAATTGACAGCACCGTTGTCGAGGCAGCCCTGCAATACAACGATGGCTATTCGGAATCTATCTTCAGCTTCGCCAACTGCGTCAACACCGCCGACGGTGGTACCCACCTTACCGGTCTGCGCTCGGCGCTCACGCGGGTGCTCAACGACCATGCCCGCAAGAACAAGCTCATCAAGGAAGATGACCCCAACCTTAGCGGCGAGGACGTCAGGGAGGGACTTACCGCAGTGATCAGCGTCAAGCTTCCCGAACCACAGTTCGAGGGCCAGACCAAGGGAAAACTGGGCAATGCCGAGATTAAAAGCATGGTGGAGGGTGCCGTAAGCGAAGGATTGTCCCTCTACCTTGAAGAGCACCCTCAGGTAGCCCAGCAGGTCATAGACAAGTGTCTGACAGCCGCGAAGGCAAGGGAAGCTGCCCGCAAGGCCCGTGATCTTATCATAAGGAAGAGCAGCCTCGATACCGGTACCCTGCCGGGCATACTGGCCGACTGCTCCGAAAAAGACCCTTCGCTATGCGAACTGTACCTGGTAGAAGGCCCTTCCGCCGGGGGATCCGCCAAGCAGGGCCGCAACCGTCGCTTTCAGGCCATTCTCCCGCTGCGCGGGAAAATCATCAACGTAGAAAAGGCACCTGCCGACAAGATGCTTGCCCACAACGAAATCAGGGCCATCATCACCGCACTGGGTACGGGGCTGGACGACGATTTTGATATCGCCCGGCTCCGCTATCACCGCATCATCCTCATGACTGATGCCGACGTGGATGGAGCACATATCCGCACCCTGCTTTTAACATTCTTCTTCCGCCATATGGTAGACCTGATTCACCACGACCATCTCTTCATAGCACAGCCCCCCCTCTACCGTATACGGAATGGCAAGCAGGAAAGCTGGGTCTACACCGAGGCAGAAAAGGAAGAAAGCCTGGCCAAGCTGAAGGGCGCCAAAAAGCTCGAGCTGCAGCGATACAAGGGTCTGGGCGAGATGACAGCCGAGCAGCTCTGGGAAACCACCATGAACCCCACATCTCGGACCCTGCTGGGCGTAAACCTGGAAGACGCGGTACGGGCGGACCATATATTCCATGTCCTGATGGGAGGAGAGGTATCACCCCGCAAAGCCTTCATCCAGGCTCATGCCAAGAGTGTCAAGAACCTGGACATCTAGTGTACCAGCTTCATTATGGCGCTGAGCTCATATCCGGATTCCTTTAGCCGCGTGCCGCCACCCTCCTGCCGGTCAACCAGGGCTATTACCTTTACTACCCGGCATCGGGCTGCCTCCACCACTTCTATCGCCTGTAGCACCGAGCCCGCCGTGGTCAGCACATCCTCAACTATCGCTACCCTGGAATCCCCATCAAGGTGACCCTCGATTTTTCTCATTGTGCCGTGTTCCTTACTTACCTCACGGACAATGAATATCGGTACCGGCTTACCTTCGATATGGCTTATCAAGCCTGCCGCGGTTACCATGGGATAGGCCCCGGTGGCGACACCACCTACGGCATCAACGCTGGTACCGGAAAGTATGCTGCAAATCTCTCTGCCCACACGGTAGGCTCCCTCGGGAGTAAGGGTAATCCTCTTGCCGTCGAAGTAGTAATTGCTCCTTTTCCCGGAGGCGAGGGTAAAATCGCCCCGGATAAAGGCACCCACCTCTTCGGCCATTTCCACGAGCCTCCTGGCATTCTCCGTCTCAAGACCTGTTTCCAGATGCGGATAGGTCCAACTCATAATATATACCTGCTCCTGTGTCGTACTTATAGGCATAGCCTATATGCTAGCATACAAGCCCGAGGTCTTGATATAGTCCGCCACCTTCGCCGGAACAAGGTGACCTATCGTTAATCCTCCAGCTACCCTCTCCCTGATGTCAGAAGCACTGATATCGACCAGTGGTGACTCAAGGAGGATTAAACTACTCTTGACGCAAGGGACCAGGGCCTCTATCGAATCCAGATCAGGGCGGTTGCAGCCTGGCCTCGGCACTGCCACTATCCAGCATATTTCTGCCAGTCGGCCAGGGTCCTTCCAGTGGTATAATTCGGCCAGATTGTCCCATCCCATGACGAAGTAGAGTTCATCTCTATTGTCGGCCTTAAATCCGCTTATCGTGTCCACGGTATAGGATGGCCCCGGCCGGTCTACCTCCACCCTGCTCAACTGGTACCTCGGCTCTTCTGCAATGGCCAGTCTCACCATGTTGACGCGGTCTTCACCAGAAGCCACGGCCCCTCCATCTTTCAGCGGCGGCAAACCGGCTGGTACAAATAGAATCCCATCCAGTGCAAGGCTGGATATTACCTCTCTGGCAACGGCCAGGTGCCCGTTGTGAATTGGGTCGAAGGTCCCCCCCATTACTCCCATTTTCGCCATCACCTACTTATCCCCTTGTACCTACGCTACCTCCCACCCTCGCGCCACTCCCATTCAACGCTACCGCAGCGAATCTTATCCCCTGGTCTTATACCCTTGCGCTTCAGCACCCGGTTTATACCCTGCCTCTCCAAACGCCTTCTCACATACCAGTATGCTTCTGTTCCGCTTCCACCACCCTCCACTATTCGTTCCAGCCCGGAAGAATTGATATAAAAAATATCGCCCTCTTTACACACCCGCGGTCTATTGATACGTTCCCCAGGCTGAAACAGTTTTTCCCCCTCTTCCTCCATCCTTGCTTCGCTCTGGCCAGACCACTCCTTTTCTACAAGGTCTTTAGTATCAGCCATAAGATCTCCCACACCCTCACCTGTGGAGGCCGATATGAAATATGGCTTTATCCCTACTTTACCGAAACTACGCCTCAACTCAGCCTCCTTGTTCCTCACTGAGGGAAGGTCAATTTTATTCACCACAACCAGTTGCAGTTTACTGGACAGAGCCTTATCGTACATGGCCAGCTCGGCATTTACCCGTGCCATATCCTCTTCGGGCTTTTCTGAGGCACCGTCAACCATATTTATCAATACCCTTGTGCGAGCCACATGGCGTAGGAATTCATGACCAAGTCCTTTGCCAAGATGGGCACCCTCAATCAAGCCGGGTATCTCGGCAAGTATAAACTTCTCTTCCCCGACTTCCACAACTCCGAGTACGGGCTCAAGAGTAGTAAAAGGATACTCGCCAATTTTGGGCCTTGCCGCTGATGATGAAGCTACCAGTGTCGACTTTCCGCAGTTCGGATATCCCACTATACCGGCATCAGCTATTAATCTCAATTCCAGAACTATATCTTTTTCCTCACCCTCTTCTCCCCGCTGTGAAATATTGGGGGCCTGATTGGTCGATGAGGTAAAATGCGTGTTCCCTAGTCCACCAGAACCTCCCCTGGCCACAACCTCGCTCATCCTGTGCTCAGTTAAATCTGCTAGCTGAATATAAGCGCCACCTTTCTGTTTCTCCAGCACCATTGTCCCTTCAGGCACCTCCAGCACAGAATGTTTTCCATTTTTGCCGTGCATCTTTCTGCCGCCGCCATCTCCTCCATTCTCAGCGGCATAGAAATGTTTGAGGCTATATCTTCGCAAAGTGCTTATGCCGCGAGTGGCCACCATTATCACATCGCCACCTTTACCTCCATCTCCACCATCCGGACCCCCGAAGGGAACAAATTTCTCGTGTCGGAAGCTTATCGCCCCGTTGCCACCTTTTCCTGCTCTTACCTTTATCTCTGCTCTATCAATCATATTATGTTACCTTAAAAAAGTTCACTATTATTAGATATTATAACATCAGGACATATAATAGGTTTCATATAAACAATAATAATATATATCGTAATGGAGTGCGAGTACTATATTTGTGAGGGATGATGTTAAATTGAGGCTTCGCTGGGGGAATAATCTATAGAATGTTTTATTAAGATGTAAACATTTTGTGCAACAATTGTTCAAATCCGTGTATGGGTTTTGAAAATATTATCGAAAATTAAAATTATCGGTTATGGATATGTATAGTAGGAATGATATCACAAGAAATTGGGTGCGGAATTTGCATCGGTTATAGAAAGGCTGTCGAAAGATGCTCAACAGGAAAAGGCGTTATCTCGGATTGCGGCAATCTTGTTCTTGAGGTAGGGGCTTGTGACAATATCGGAAGCGATTTTTTCACAGGCATGACTTACTGTTGAGGGGTTTCGGTTACCCAGTTCTCTGCCTATATGGGCCAGCGGGCAGTTGGTATCGTTGTGCATCAAGTACATTGCCAGTTGCCTGGCAAGGGAAGTCTCCTTGTCACGTTTAGGGCTCTTCAGGTCCGCGAGAGTCAACTCGAAGTTGCTGGCTACAGCCTCGGCAAGGAGGATGGGGTTTATGGCAGAGCCATCGTTTGACTTATCGGCAATATTCTCGAGTGCTTTGGCGGCAAGCTCCTGGGTGGGCATGCTATCGAATAATCTTGCAAAGGCTATCACACGGTTGAGATTACCTTCAAGCTCCCTGATATTTCGGTGCGATCTTCTGGCGATAAAATCGAGCGTATCCAGGGAAATGCTCTCGCCTTTATTCCTTGCCTTTGCCTGAAGGATTGCTAGGCGGGTTTCAAAATCCGGCGGTAGGATGTCGGCAACAAGGCCCCACTCGAACCGCGAGCGCAGTCTGCTGGCAAGGCGCGGTATGGCTTTCGGGGCCCGATCACAGGTGACAACAATCTGGTGGTTGGCGTTGTGGAGCTCGTTGAAGGTATGGAAGAAGCACTCCTCGGTCTGCTCCTTGCCACTGATGAACTGGATGTCGTCTATCAAGAGCACCTCGGCATTCCGATACCGGTTGCGGAAATCGTCGGCTTTTCTGTCTTGAAGGGAACTGATAAACTCGTTGGTAAACTGCTCACAACTGGCGTAATGGACCTTGAGGCTATTGGCGGCAAAAAGGTGCCCGATGCCATGCAGCAGGTGCGTTTTGCCAAGGCCAACACCCCCGTAGATGAATAGCGGATTGTAGTCCCGGCCCGGCTTCTCGACTATTCCCCTGGCTGCAGCATAGGCAAGCCGGTTGGAACTGCCCACGACGAATGAATCAAGGGTGTATTTTGGATTGATAGCACTGGCATAAGGGCTGGCCTCCATATGGCTGGCACCATTGTCATTATCACAGCGCGCTACGCCGTTACCGGTAACCTGAAAGGTCACCTTGATATCCTGTTGTGTGATTCCAATGAGGGTTTTCTCTATGAGGGAAAACTGGTTACGGTTAAGGTACTCGGCAACGAATGTATTGGGAACGCCCACGGTGAACTGGCCACCCTCGAAACTCAGACCAATTGTTTTTTGAAACCAAGTCTGGAAATTGTGTTTGCTTACCTGGACCTGAAGCTCGCCCAGAGCGGCTTCCCATACTTGCCGGGCGGGTTTGGATGTCATAGCGCCCCTTTCTCATTTTGGTGCACTTGAATAGTGCCTAAAGCAGACACCCACCTGACTGGGTGATGGTTAACTCCACGTTGCAGGACGACATCAATAATAATATCAGGTGATCACCATTGGGGGGCAAGATAATTGGCGCCAATTTTCGCGAAATTACATTTTCGGAATTCCCTTAAAAAGGTCCTTCAAACTGTAAATTTTGCTCGATTATGGACTTTCAGGCTGGTGAGTTAAGATTGGCGAAATTTTGGTACAGATGCTAATATTTAGGCAGTGGCAATGGAGTGAAAATGGCAACATAAGGATATTACATAAAGGAGGGTTGAACGGGGAGTTCTCCACTTTTCAGAATGGCAAGTTATCTGAGGATTACTCTCTGAAAATTACATCAACCATCTTTCCTTGAGAAGGTCTTTCAAACGATCGATATTACACGATTTCGATATTTCTTGCGGGAGAAAAAGGGGTTAGGGACACAAATTCCGTCAAATATTATAAAGAGGGCGACCTGATATGAGGGTTGTATTCATGGGAAGCCCCGAATTTTCCGTTGGGCCGCTCGAACGGCTGGTGAGGGGCGGCCACCGGGTTGTGGCAGTCTACACCCGCTCTGACCGTCCGGCTGGGAGGGGGCGTGAACTATCCGTTACGCCGGTAAAGCGGGCGGCAATGGAAGCAGGCCTTCCGGTGGTACAGCCGGAGGTTTTTGAAAGCGACGAGATAGAGCACCTGGCATCTCTTGAGCCGGATGTTGTTCTGGTTGCCGCCTACGGGAAAATATTGCCCCGTGCTGTGCTCGAAATTCCGCACTGTGGCTGCATTAACCTTCACCCCTCTTTGCTACCACGTCACCGGGGTGCGTCGCCGGTGGCCTCGGCCATACTGGCCGGGGATGAATTCACGGGCGTTAGCGTCATGTCGCTTGATGAAGGGATGGATACCGGGCCTTTACTCATGCAGGCCAGGATACCTGTTGCCTCTAGTGACACCACCGGCTCCCTGACTGAGAAGCTATCCCGCCTATCGGTACAGCTAACCCTTTCTCTGCTGTCGCGTTTGCAGACCGGTGATATTGTTTCCCGCACTCAAGACGAGTTGCAGGCGAGTTACTGCAAGCAGGTCAGGAGGGCCGATGGCGAGATAGACTGGAATATGCCCGCCGTGGATATATGGCGGCGGGTGCGGGCTTTCTATCCGTGGCCGGTTTGCCGCACCCGATGGCAGGACAAACAACTCAGAATAATCGAGGGGATACCTCTGCCGGACAATACCGGTGTTGACGCGGGGAAGGTAGCGCTGATAGATCCTTATGAAGCAACGGGAAAGTCGGCGTTCTGTATCGGTACCGGTAGGGGCGCACTCGGGGTGATCAAGTTACAGATGGAGGGAAAGCGAGTCCTGTACTCCGGGGATTTCCTGAAAGGGCAGCCAGATCTGGCCGGGGCTCAGCTGCCCACGAATTGATGCGAGGTTGGTGAAAGACAGATACTGATTGGGGTGGTAAGGAATGGAAGCACCGGAACTAACACACCGGTTTGAGACACTGGTTGACATCATATCAAAGCTAAGGGGCCCGGATGGATGTCCCTGGGACAGGAAGCAGACCCATGTCTCACTGCGGGAAAACCTGCTTGAGGAGTGCTATGAGGTGCTGGAGGCCCTAGACAGGAGAGATGGTAAGTCCCTATGTGAGGAGCTCGGAGACCTCCTCCTGCAGATAGTACTTCATGCCCAGATTGCCACTGAAGCCGGTGATTTCGACATCGGGGATGTAATCAACAGTATAAATACCAAGCTTATCAGGCGCCATCCCCATGTTTTTGACTCGGTAGAGGTTGCCGGCGTTCGGGATGTCCTCACCAACTGGGAGGAACTCAAGAAAAAAGAGAGAAGCAACAGCTCATCCATGCTTGACGGTATACCGAAGCAAATGCCGGCATTGACATACGGGCAGTCTCTACAGAAGCGAGTGGCCCGGGTAGGTTTCGACTGGGAAAGCGACGCAGGGGTGATTGACAAGCTTGCCGAAGAGATTAACGAGCTAGGGCAGGCACAGAGCCAGGAGGAAAAAGAGGCCGAATTCGGCGATATCGTTTTTACAATGGCCAACATCGCCCGGAGGATGGGAATAGACCTGGAGTCTACCCTGAGGGAAACCAACCGCAGGTTCTACCGGCGTTTTGCATACATGGAGGAGCTTTGCCGCAGGCGTAATCTGGAGTTCGCTGGATTGTCCCTTGCAGAGAAGGACCGTTTGTGGGAAGAGGCAAAGGGTGCGCTGGATGCCGAAGGGGGTGGTCGGGGTGAGAGGACTTCAACCGACACCATCTTACCCTGCCTGGGTTCCGGCGTCAAGGTATTGAGGATTGGTGACTGGATCCGGCGTATAATTGCAAAA
>JAGYOC010000118.1 GCA_018399795.1 Dehalococcoidales bacterium | reverse complement strand
ATCTCCAGAGCCCGGTCGCCGCGAAAGTTAAACAGAATAAAACTGTCCCCGTCTTCGACGGTTCCTACCGGCTTGCCGTCCTCTCCAGCGATTACAAAGGGGGGCAGATCCTGGTCAATCGCTTCAGTCTCTTTACGCAGAATCTCGATCGCCTCGTGGGCACTGGAAAAACTGCGCCCCTCTCCCAGCACATGGGTCTCCCAGCCTTGCTTGACCATATCCCAGTTGGCGTTGTAACGGTCCATAGTAATCTGCATCCGTCCGCCCCCGGAGGCGATCCGGGCATCGAAGGATTCGTCGGAGAGCTCCTGCAGATACTCTTCAAAGGGGTCAAAATACTCAAGCGCCGAGGTCTCACCCACATCCCTGCCGTCCAGGAGGCCGTGGATCCGCACCCGGCTTACCCCCTCCTGCTTGGCCCGACTCACAAGGGCCTTCAGATGATCAAGATTTGAGTGCACATTTCCGTCCGACATCAGTCCCAGAAAATGCATTGCCCCGTCCGCCTCTTTTACCTTAGCTACCAGTTTATTCCACACTTCACCGTCGAAAATTGACCCGTCCTTAATTGCCTGGTTTACCCGTTTGGCTCCCTGGGCGTAGACACGGCCGCAGCCGATGGCGTTGTGGCCGACCTCGCTGTTGCCCATATCACCGTCGTCGGGCAGACCCACGGCGGTTCCATGGGCCTTCAGACTGGTGGTCGGCCAGTTTTCTTTCAGCTCATCGAGGGTCTCCGTACGGGCCTCGGCAGCTCCATCGCCCTCTTTATATGTTCCAATTCCAACACCATCCATAATCGCCAGCACTACCGGTCCGCGGCGGGGTGTAAAGTTAGTCTTCTTTTTTAGTGGTTCTCCCATATTCTTCTCCTCTTATTTCCTTTATTTCAGGTATTCCTGTGAAAGACCGAAACGCTCACGCTGCTCCTCGTTTCCGACAGGCTCAACATGAACATGCACATCATACACATTTTTTACCTCTGAATGAATCCTATTCTGCACATCCATTGCAATCCGGTGGCCTTCGGCCACGCTAAGACGTCCGTCAACTTCAATATCCATATCGATCACATAACGGGTATTCATCTGCCGAATACGCATTTTATGGGGGTTCTCTACTCCCTCTACCGCCAGGGCGGCGCGGCAGACCTCCCGATAAACATCACGATCCTCCAGCCCGTCCATCAGCTCTACATTGGTCTGCATGAAAATACCGTAGGCCACTCTCATAATCCACAACCCTACAGCCAATCCCAGAAGGGTATCTACAATCGGCATGTGCAGCCTGATTGTAAAAAAGATCCCCAGTAGTGCAGCGCCGGAAATAAACACGTCCATCTTCATGTTCTTGGCATCCGCAATCAGCATCGAACTTTGCGCCTTCTTACCGGCCCTCCCCTTCACCAGGGCCAAAATAATTTTGCCGACTATTGCTCCCAGGGCAACGAACATGGTAAGCGGAGAGGGGACAGTCCGGCTCTGCCCCGATAAGAGCTGTTGTACGGTAGAAAGAACCAGCTGAGCTCCGGCAAAAAAAATGATAAAAGAAAGCAGTTTTGTCGCAATCGTTTCGGCCCGACCGTGGCCGTAGGGATGGTCTTCGTCCGGGGGACGGTCGATTATTCTACCGGTCAGCAGGGTAACCATCGAAGTAACCACATCGGTTACCGTATCGATACCGGCACCAACTAAAACCAGCGAATTTCCCCACAGTCCAATGCTAATCTTGAAGACAGCCATAATTCCATTGCCGATAATCCCGATCCACGACGCACGGGCAATTATTTTAGAACGCGAGTTTTCTACTTTCATACCTGTAAATGTACTGATTAACAGCTTTTTTGGGAACCAGAACTATCGTATATTTCGAATGCTGTTCGTATATTAGCAATTTTAGGAATTCCCCGGACTAACTCAGTTTTTTTATAATCAAATCAAGGGGAACTGCTTTACTGAAATGAAAGCCCTGCAGGGTAGAGCATTTTACATTACGAAAGTAATCCCACTGCTGCTGGGTTTCAATACCCTCTACTACCACATCTAAATCCATGCTTTCGGCCAGGTTGGTGATGGTTCCCACAATTTTCTGATTGTGAAGTTCGTTAATTTTTTCCACGAAGGAGATATCCACCTTCAGACTATCCGCCGGCAACTTGGAAAGGTAACTCAAAGAAGAGTACCCGGTGCCAAAATCATCGATTACCACACTCAAACCGGGACGAAGCTCCTTCAGCTTTATAAGTTTGCCTATTGTCTCATCAGGACTACTCATTAAACTGAATTCAGTTATCTCAAGCTTAACCATGTGCGGGGGAATTCCGCTTCGGTCCAATATCTTGACAACAGTCGAGACAAAGGTCTTTTCAAGCAACTGAACCGGTGAAACATTGATAGATACATACAAACCTTTCCCATAGGTAACTTCCAGTTGTGCCATATCACTGCAGGCCCGCTCAAGCACCCAATTTCCCAGGGGCACTATCAGTCCCTTTTCCTCGGCCACCGGTATAAATTTTGATGGAGGAATCTCGCCAAGCTCCGCATCAGTCCAGCGCAACAGGGCTTCAACCCCCTTCAACTTCCCATCCAGATCCACCAGAGGCTGGTAATGCAGCTGAAACAGGCTGTTATTCAGTGCATTCTTGAGCCCCTGCTCAATTTTCAGCTGCATGGTTGCTTTTGAAATTAAAGAGTTATGGTACAGGGTGTGGCAGTTTTTACCGGAGTTCTTGGATTCATACATAGCCAGGTCGGCATTCTGAATCAGGGTTTGGATATCTTTTCCATGGGTAGGAAAGAGGGCGATCCCGATGCTCACTCCGATGGTTACCATCGAAGTTTCTTCTTTAGATTCTTTAGCATGCAGATAATAGGGGCTGCGGATGGTAGAGAGAATTTTCTGGGCAACCACTACTGCATCCTTTTTAGAATCAATTTGCGGCAGCATAATAACAAACTCATCACCGCCAAAGCGATAGATCGAATCGCTCTCACGCAGACAGCCCCGCAGACGTCCGGCGGTTTTCAACAGCAGCTCATCACCCACCTTATGGCCCAGGGAGTCGTTAATCTGCTTAAAGCCGTCGAGGTCAAGAAACATCAGCGCCC
>JAGYOC010000117.1 GCA_018399795.1 Dehalococcoidales bacterium | reverse complement strand
TTACTTCCCGTGGCATAATAGTCAAACAAGCATGACAGAACCAGTAGGGGGGAAGTAAAAATTAAAAAAGCTGATGTTGTAACCGTTGGTGTTGATGCTGTATCGAATGTATAACCTGCAGAAAAAGCCAGGCTGAAAATAGGGCTCACCAGGGCAATTCCCGTTGACCGCCATATGCATACCATAAATGGTGAAAGCATTTTTTTCTGCGGCGAGTTAAGCCGTCTGATGTTGACGTCTATTGCCAAAATCAGAATAGCAGAGACCAATCTGTTCGATATGTGTTGCTCCAATCCTGGAGCAATCAGGGTTTTCTGTAAAGCATTATATATTCAAAACCATAGCTAAAGCTCCCTGATTTCAAGTGCGATTCAAGAGCTGATTGCCATATAAACCCGGTTATATATATAATTACTGGTAATAAGCGGGGCTGTAGCTCAGTTGGGAGAGCGCCTCCTTTGCACGGAGGAGGTCAGGGGTTCGAATCCCCTCAGCTCCACCATTTTGGCCGAAATAAAGAACGTTATTCTTTTCCTATGATATACCCCAAGTTTAAGGGGTGTCTTACTACTGCCCATACTCTTCCATCTCGTTCCGTGTATTCAGAGCTATTATTAAGCTTTTTTACTTTATTATTGCTTCGCTGCTTTATCCTCCGCTATAATGAACATAGTTCATCGCTCCTATAAGAGTCACAATTCGCTTTTAGAAAGTATCCGGTACATGAACTCTCTCATCCACTTTTTCTGTTACCCAAGAAATCTGTATAGTGCAAGTTGGCTGATTGTTATGCTACCATATGATTCAAACGGGCTTTCAGGCAAGACTGAGCACCAATTTCAAGTTTCCCTGTCTTGCCCACTAATTCCCACCAGGTTCAGCTATAAGGTTACGCCGTAGCAAGCAAGCACCCCGTCAAAGGTAATCCTGACTTCGGCCATTGCCTTCCGGTCATATTCCCGAGGGCATTTTGCTTTACCGACAATATCAAGTACTTGGGTCCGGAATAGATCGATATGAAATCAGGAATAGCAGGTAAACAGCACCCGGTAATATTCGCCATTTTGCTATTTGTTGCAGCCCAGGTAATCACCATCGCGATTGCTTCCCAGGAAATTTCGTTCCTGCAAACCAACAATATCTATATGCCGACCCAGCCCGAGCAGCCAGTCTCCGTATGGCCCGGCCCGGCGACATCACCCTCAGGAGAAGTCACCCATACGCCAGCCTATTCATCGCTCGGGCCGATAGTAATCTACTTTTTTGCCGTGACCGCAGGCGTCGCGATACTACTTACCCGCATCCCCGTGTCAGCCCTGGGCCTGGCACTACGAATTCTCTTTGCCTTCCTCTTCGGCTGGGGAGCTTTCATCGCCTGCATTTTCTGGATGCCCGTGGCCGCAGCGATCGGCATAGCTGCCGGGATTGCCGTCCTCTGGTTCATGGTTCCCAGAGTGTGGTTCCACAACCTGGCCATGCTATTGCCGCTGGGCAGTATGGGCGCCGTGTTTGGCCACTTCATCAACCCCTGGACAGCCATGGCCATAATGGGAGCACTGGCAATATACGATTTCCTTGCCGTGCGTTTCGGCTTCATGCTGTGGATGACGGGAAAGCTATCCAAAGCGGGGGTAATACCGGCATTCGTCATTCCAAAGAATGCATCACAGTGGGGAGCCAACCTGCGGCAGGGCACCATCGCCAGAGTAGTAGAGCAGAAACCAGCCGAGCGGAGCTATTCCCTGCTGGGCGGAGGCGACATAGCTTTTCCCTGCCTTCTCACAGCCTCGGTCTATTTCGCGCGCGATTTGACCACGGCATCCATTATCGCCGCCTTTACTCTGGGAGGACTGATGCTCGCATATCTCTTTCAATCCATCGTCTTCAAGGGTAAGGCTGTACCTGCACTGCCGCCTATAGCAGCGATGGCGCTGGCCGGACTGCTTATCATTTATTAGCCAGGCAAGCAAACGAGGGGAAGTGGTAAATTTTAACCGAAACATGGTAAAAGCCCTGGCTGATATTTCCTAAAAGGTGTAAAATATGGGATTCTATCCGAAACAATAACCTTTTCGTCATTACAGCGTTAATAATATAGTCAGTAACAAAGGAGTGTGTAAAAATCGGTTATGAGGAAGCCAGAACCCGGAAATAACAATCTAAAAGAGCTGAAAAGACCGCCCGGGAAATGCCCGAAATGCGGTGGCAGCTGCTTTTTATATCATGAGGACGGCTGGCAATGCTTCAACTGCATGAAGGTTATTTACAAATACCCGCCGTTGCCCTATTCCAAACAGGAAAGTAGTGAAATATAAGGCTCAGGCTGTCCGGATTATCAGGTAGAACAATAAATCTTTCTCAAGCCTCCTTTATCCGTGGACGCCCTGTAGCGGTAGCAATTACTTCGGTTTCGATATGCTGACGGGTACCGTAAACCCGCGCCGTCCGGTCGTGCTGTGCGATATGAACTCCTACCACACCGGAGCCAGCCCGATGAGCCCGGTTTCGAGCCAGGCGAGATACAGTGCGCCTGGCATAAGATACGGCCTCATCCAAGCTTTGGAAATCGCGAGCCCCAAAGGGTAAATACACCCTGTAGAACTTGTTTTCTCCCAAATGTTTTATCAGGGCGTGTACCGTTTGCACCACCCCGCTCGCCACCGCACCAATGGCGTTGGCTACCTCGGCGTGTTCCGGCACATACAACCGTGTCCTCAGTTTCTCAGCCAGAATTGATAGATAGGTGGCAGCTGGTGCACCGATGCCGATAACAGGCCGGCGCAAAGATAAAGCCACTGAGATCGTCTCCAAATCCCCGGCGCCCAATGCCTGGTCAACAAACAGGCGACCGAGGCCGGACCAGCCGCTTTCCGGGAAACCTCCCTCTTCAACAAGAGCACTTTTTATCAGGGCGCGTCCGGCCTGTACCACAACCTGCTGAACCACCCTCCGGCAGAAATCATCCCTGCTGATATCCAGACGCCGGGCCCACACTTCTGCACCCAGCTCTGCTGCCTCTAAAGAGCCAACACGATGCTGGCCAAGTACGTGAACGGCATCAGTAGGTGTGAAGCCACTTCCCACAACCAGACCACGTCCGGTAAGATGCTCTATATCCATCCTCAGAGTCACCAAGCTTTTCAGGCTATCAAATAGCCACTTCAAGGAAGCCGGCCCATCACCAAGTTGTTCCCATATCCTTCGCTGGCTTGAGGTAATACTGCTTCCGTCGGCTCCAAGTGACCGCTCACGCATAATAAAGCGTCCCGCATTATTGTTGGTATCCTCAGACATCTGAATTCGCAGGGTATCGATAACCATCGGGTGCTCCTGTGCCAGATAGCAGAGAGGGATCACGCGATTTGGACCGATAGACATCCTGCCGGATTTATCAAGGCGCACCTCGCTATCGCCTCCGAGACCAGTAGTGTGCACATCCACAGCTTCAACCATGGTCCGGAAACCACCCACCCTGGCCCCTTCTTCTTTCAGGGCTGGAGCGCCGTTGCGCAATGCCGCGATATCGGTGGTAGTACCACCCATATCGATTACAAATACATCTTCTAAATCAGACAGATATCGCGCACCGATTGCACTCGCTGCCGGTCCGGACAGAATGGTCTCCACCGGACGTTCGAGCACCTCCCCGGCATCCATAAGTGAGCCGTCTCCCTTAACCACCATCAATGGAGCGTTTATACCCTGAGCAGTAAGCATTTGCTTGACTTCGATTATCAGTTGTTGCAACAAATATATGAGCCGTGCATTCAGAGCAACAGTAAGAGCCCGCCGCGGGGCATCGAGGTTGGCGGTCAGCTCATGTCCACAGGTTACCGGCAGATCGGTCAGGCGACGTACCAGCCGCTTTACCCTGAGCTCATGCGCGGGATTACGGACACTGAAGTAACCGGAGATGGCAAATGCAGCCGCATTTGGAGCCTGATCCAATATGGCTTGCCTTGCGGCTTCGATATCGAGCGGCTGCTGCTCCTCACCATTGACATTATGCCCACCCTGAATGAAAATGATGCGATTACCAGCCGTGAACTTCTCCAACCTCATTTCGGCCACTATCCTGGGGTCATAGCCAATTAGTATCAGGCAGATGGGACTACCCTTGCCCTCCACGATAGCGTTGGTTGCCAGCGTGGAAGATAAAGATACCAGCCGGATATCCGGGGGTGGCTGGGGTATCACCCTGCGGACAGCGTTATGAATCCCCACGGAAAGGTCATACCTGGTAGTCATAGCCTTTGCTGTACTTATTACCCCGCGCTCGCTATCCAGCAGCACGGCATCGGTATAAGTACCACCAGTATCGATACCTAACAGGACAGGCATACCGCCTCCTCTCGATAACACAGCCCCGATTAAACTATGAAAATCGGCAACATTTTTCCCTATAAATAACTGCTGGGTCGAAATAATATCAAAACAACAATTTTTCAAGTGTGTTGGGACCACAGGTTCAGGATAACATTATGTCAAAAATATAGTGCCTCCAGCTTCCAAATTGCAAAACCCGATAAATTGCAAGGGCTGGGAGAATGGATATTTCCAATGATAGCGAATCCGGTCATATTTGCTCTTCAAGCAACGATTGAAATCGCTTCAGCGATATCCTATAGCTCTCCAGTGGGATACCCATCCAGTCGGAGAATTCAAGGATTCTTTCCGGTTCATTTCCCATTACCCTATCATAGTACCCTACTGCGTCCAGCATAACAGCGCCGCCTGTATGTTTGGGAAAATTTTCGTTGGCCAGTCCCCTATCCCAATCCTGATATACGAAGCGGCGGTATTCCATCCACCCCGGCGTAAGCCAGTAGACATCCCTGCCAGCGGCAATCTCATCTATATCCTCGGCACTGGCCAGCATATCGATGCAATGGCTGGCCCTAATGCGGGTAATCTCTACTCCAGGTTCCTCCTGCTCTCCGATAATGGTATCGATTGTCCGGTAGAGGTTATCCACATTGACGTAGCAGAACTTGCCACCATATACCACTATAATTTTACTGGCATATTTCTTGGCATTGGCGATTTGTTTTATCAACTGCTCCTCAAGCTCTCTGGGGATTTCATGCCTACCCGGCTTGGTGTAAAGAACCCTGGCCGCGTCCAGAAAGCCATTCTGTACCATAAGATTGATCTCCAGATTGACCGTCCCGCAGGCAACGATGGCACAGTTCCGGAAAGAAACCCGTTTTTCTGTCATCACTTCCCCCTTTAGCCTTTGTCCATATATTATGTAACGGCAAGGTGCCTATCATTCACTCATGCCTGTTTCAGGACTTCCTCGATCCGACGCCAGAGGTCCCTTATTCTTTCCGATACCAGACCATCGGAGTACTCCACAACCGGCAATCCTTTTACGATTGCCTCGGTAACGGCATTATCAAAGGGAATCATGGCTACCACTTCAACCCCCTGGCTCAGGCAGTAATTCTCAATCTGTCGGGAATTCTCCTCGTTAAGATCATACTTGTTGATACACACCAAGACCGGTACATCGAAGTGCTGGCAAACCTGGGTTATCCTCTCCAGGTCGTGCATTCCCGAAAGTGTGGGCTCGGTGACCAGGACAGCAAGATTTGCCCCGGACAAAGACGATATCACGGGACAACCGATACCCGGAGGGCCATCACTGATGATGTAATTGAGCCCATCCCTCCGAGCAATTCCACTCGCCTCCTTCCTTACCAGAGCTACCAGCTTCCCGGAGTTTTCCTCGGCAATTCCCAAGCGCGCATTGACCAGAGGCCCATACCGTGTATCGGAAATTAACCACTTCCCTGAAACTGCTTCCCTCATAGTGACAGCATCCACGGGACATATCTGATAGCAGAAGCCGCACCCCTCGCAGGCAATGGGGTCAACCGTAAAATCACTGATGGCATCGAACCGGCATAAATCCTGGCAAAGGCCGCACTGTGTACACTTTTCGGCATCTATAGACGCAATCTGCCCGCTGCGGAACTCGGTCTCGCTCAGTACCGAGGGCTGGAGCAGCAGATGTAAATCGGCGGCATCAACATCACAATCGGCCATAACCTTGCTAGCCGCCAGAGCCGCCAGTGACCCCACAATACTGGTCTTCCCAGTACCACCCTTACCGCTTAATACTACTACTTCTTTCATCAACTATCTCCTCAATCTTATACAACATATTAAGGAACGATTCTTTGTAGTCCTCAATTCCGTCTACCAGTGTAATACCCCTGGAGTAATAGCCGGCAATCCTGATATCCAGCGGGATGGTCATCAGGATAGGAATATTCTGCTCCCGGCAGTATTCCTCAGTTTTACCATCACCAATTCCAGCACGGTTGAGCACTATGCCACAGGGTATATCAAGCTTTTGAACCGTTTCTACCGCCAAAACCAGATCGTTAAGACCGAATGGCGTGGGTTCGGTTACCAGCAAGCAAAAATCACTACCCCTGATTGCTTCCACTACCGGGCAGGATGAACCCGGAGCAGCATCGATGATAGTGATGCCATCATGATGAGCATATTTTTTTACCTTTCTGATAACGGGCGGTGCCATTGGCTGACCGATAGATAGCTTTCCCTGGACAAAACCGGCGCCATCTGCATTACCATATTCCACGGTTCCAATCGCTCTATCCACCTCGGTAATAGCGCCTTCAGGGCAAAGGTAGCTGCAGGCTCCGCAGCCGTGACATAGCTCGGGAAAGGTGAGGACATTTTCATTCAGCACGGCAATGGCATTGTAGGCACAAACCTCGGCGCATTTACCGCAATAGGTACACTTTTCCATATCTACGGCCGGCACCGGGATGCTGACTTTATCAACGCCTTCGATAATTCCCTTTATGAAAATATGGTCGTTGGGTTCCTCCACATCACAGTCAAGTAGCTGGACATCGTATTTATCTTTAAGGGAACGGGTAAGACTGGTGGCGACCATGGTCTTACCCGTTCCCCCCTTTCCGCTGGCGATAGATATAATCACATCTTCCTCTCAATATATGCTTTCTCGTTCAGTGAAACCTGAACCCGTCGTGCAGATAACCTGAACACGGGTTCAGATTACTTCAGCTTACTGCTCACCCGCTGAGGTGCCGGGGTTTTCCTCAAGCTGCTTAATCCTGGCCTCAATTTGTTCCAGCTGTCCCTTGATATCCTGAGATTGACTTCTCAGCCAGTCAAGCTCCTGCTCTTTACTCACCTGAGGGGAAAAGGGCGTTGAGAATGGAACAAACTGCCCCGCCCCATAGTAGGGATGGCCATATCCCGGTGCAAATCCATACGAGCGGAAAGCTGCTCCTCTCCCCCAGGGGCTGCAATATCCCCTGCCTCCTCCCGTCATCGGCCCCATACCACGGGGTCCGGTACCATCAAAACCTGGCATAATTCGCCTCCTTAAAAATTGGTCGCTATTTTTCGTTTTCCAGTTTACGGATTCTCCCATCGATCTGTTCCAGCTGCTCACCTATGACCCTGGCCTGGTCTTTCAAAAAATCAAGCTCCTGTTCCGGATCCAATTGCCCGGCATAAGGAGCACCGCCAGAAGAAGGCGGAGCCGGCGCATAATGACTGTACGAACCCGCTCCGGCAGCAAATCCCGGACTATAAGGATAGGCAGCATATGGAAACACTCCTCGAACCGGTGCGCCGGTTGCGGTATTGATGAAGTATCCGCACCTGGGCAATCCTCCCCTGCCGAGACCCACGTAAGGCCAGGGGGGAGAGCTGCCCCGGAAGCCGAAACCCATACCGCCGCCACCTCCACGTGCAAAGCCCCTGCCACCAGCTCCATATCCCATACCTCTCCCTATGCCAAATCCATTAGCCATGATACACCTCCTTATTATTTATTCTCTCTTTTTTAGTCTCAAAGATGATACTCGGGTAAGCAATTCGATTTTCCGGACACCATTTCATTTTCCTTTTACTACTCCCTGGTCATAGTAATCTGCCTTATTCCTTTAATCTGCCGGTAGTTTGCACCCTGGCTTACGCAGCGAAGCACCATCTCCGGTTCCGTTACCATGGTTCCCGATATCGCGTCCACGCCGTAATCGAATAGTACGTCGGACATCGGAACGGTACCACCCAGCACTATTACATAGGCCCGGGGGCTGCACAGCCTGAGAAGGTTCTCGATAGTATGATTGGTAAATGCGGTCCCGGTAATGGCAACAACGTCTGCCTCGGGCACAAGCCTTTCCGTCTCCGTTTCAGCATAATCACCCCCCACAGGGTTTTTCTCAATTACCTTGAGTTCGCTTATAAGCCCTTTCAGGCGGGGTACAAAGGGGAAATGCCCGATTACCACAGTTGCTTTGCCCGCTCCCGTTTCCGCAATCAAGTTACCGGCATTCAATTCGCGGCAGCTTCTTTCGTCAATTTCAACAAGCGAGTTTATGGTTGCCATGCCGATAGCTGCCTCGAGCAGGCTCTCCGAGTATGCCATCCTGGCAAGCTCAAGCGGGCTTCTATCCAGCAGAGTCCCCGGCCTATCGACCAGGGAATGCCCCTGCTTGAGGGCATCCCGGGGAAGAGTTGCCGCCAGCCCGCAATTTCTCGTGAGCACCCCCGTATAGAAAAGCCCCTGCCGTATATCCTTCGCTGCCGTGTCCGGATCAAGCGCTGAAATTATATCGTCCAGAATCTTCATCGCTTCCCCCAACTGTTTCCGCCACGACGCCTCCGCCGTAGCACTGGAACCTGCTCCCAGGGCTGGAACAGAGCAATTGATTTGCTGTTGCAGGTCGGGCAATACCGCGGTGATTCATTCGCCAGCACCTCGAGGGGGACATTCCATTCGTGTCCATTGGCACAGCGGTACCTGCGGAATGACATTTCAAAATTACCCCCGTTTATTCTTATCGCCTTGCCATTAAGCAGGGCATCGGCTATTTTCTGCCTTGCCGATACCAGTATCCTCTGAAATGTAGGGCGGGAAACGTTCATATTGACAGCACACTCTTCCTGCCCTAGCCCCTTCAGGTCCTTCAAACGTACTGCCTCAGCCTCTTCTATAGAAACAATCACCTCCTCCATAACCCTTAACGGTATGCCAGCAGGCTTGAAATGAGTGGCACCCGGTATGGAATTAACCCTTCTGATTTTCTGTGGCCTTGGCACCCCGTCTTTTCCCTCGATTTATATTGAGCATATGCTCATAACTGATAATAGCATATACCCACTAAACTGTCAACCGATGGTAACGTGAAAGCAGATAGCTGGTATCAATAGGGTGAAGAAATTGCCAAAGTGGGTGACGTCTGATTCGAGAGGATAAATTGTGATGGAAAAACGTCAGACATAGAATTGAAAGGAAATTTAATCGCTGTAAACATGCTTATAATTGAGGCTTTCCACGGATAATTACTATAGCGACCTAGATTTTTATTACCGTCGCATCTATCCCATCTTCAATAGTAATTATCCCGAAAGACTCTCGAGCACAGCCGGGGTTAAACACCAAACTGCCCTGGATATATTCGTTGTAGGCCTGGTGTGAGTGGCCGTAAATAATGATATCCTCATCATCGAACATGTCTCTCACCCGTCCGGCTATCCCCCATGGTGCCCCCGAACCATGGGTCAGGCCGATTTTTCGTCCGGCCACGACAAAGGACTCCTTTTGCGGCAACATCACCTTGATTTCCTCTGAATCCATATTGCCTGCAACCGCCTTCACCGGACCCAGGGATTCAAGCCCGTCAAGGACAGGCTTCCGGATAATATCACCGGCATGAACTATAAGGTCTACACTGCTCAACGCAGATTGAAGAGTGGCTGATATTTCGCTGAACTTCCCGGCGTGAGTATCCGAAATTACGCCTATTTTCATTATTGTTTCCCCTCAATCATTTTCCGTCCGGCCGAAAACATTGTGCCAAAGATAAACTTCAGCCGAAAATTGTGCGGTGTATTTTACCGCTGATCTCCAGGGGTTCTTCCCGCTGCCAGACATTCCTCCCCACCGCAACTCCCACCGCGCCGGCAGCAAGAATATCTTCCACCCTGCCCAGAAAATCCTCATCCGTCTTCATCATCGGCCCACCCGACATCACCACCCGGGTCGGCGATGTCGACTCGACCACATGCCGGAAGCTCTCCACCGAACCGGTATACTTGATTTTCACAATATCCGCGCCCACCTCCATGCCTATCCTGGCACCATAGGCCACGATGGCTGAAGTCTCATCTATGGCCAGTCTCGTGTGCTCCTGCTCTTCCAGTGCCATCTTGAAGGTTTTCGAGGCCGATTTCCTGTCGAAGATGGATTTGCCACGGGGATACATCCACCCTATCGCAGGGATACCCCTAGAGTGAGCTTCCCGTATAATACGGGAAAAGTCCTGCTGCATATTGCTCTCGTATTTTGAACCCGTATATACGGTATAGCCTATCGCTGTCGCTCCGAGGGCAACCGCATCCGCTACCGAATATAGCTGGGGTGAATAGGGATCATCCTCGGTATATAGCTCCGATTTTCCGTTCAGCTTGAGGATAAGCGGTACACCGCTATCGCTGATAACCGACTGGTATTTCTCAGCAATTCCGGCGTGGAGAACTATACCCGTGAAACCTCCACGTTTAGCTATATCCAGAATATACGCCGGATTTTTACTTTTGGGGTTCTTCAGAAAATCTCTCGGGCCATGCTCAAACCCCTGGTCATAGGCAAGTATCATTGCCCGTCCCTTGAGTATAATTCTTTTCAGTTTTGCTTCCAGTTCCTCTTTCATCATATCCTCCTAGCCAAAGAATAACTCAGCTATCTTGTAAACCTTGATATTCACCTCTTTGATGTGGCCGGCAATGTTTTCCAGCTTGCTGGTCACGATACTGTTCCCCCTGAGGGACGTCATAACACCATACCTTTTCTCTTTTGCAAGCCGACTCGCCCTTACGCCGAACTCTATTGCCAGGTTTCTATCGTAGGCTACGGGAGTACCTCCCCTCTGGATATAGTCAAGTGAAGAAACCCTGGTCTCCAGCCCGGTCTTTTCCTCGATTATACCACCTATAACCGCACCCACCCCTCCCCGGTGATATACGCACCCATTCGATGCCCTGCGAGTACCACGGCTGACAAGCTCATCGCCGAGTTTCGTCCCTTCCGCAACCACGATGATACTGAAGCTCCGGTCGATTCTGTTTCGTCTCTGTAGCATCCGGCAGAGATTTGACATCGATTCCTCGCTCACCGGTATTTCCGGTATCAGGATGGCATCAGCACCATTGGCCATTCCGGCATAGGTGGCAATCCATCCGGTATGTCTCCCCATCACCTCCAGCAGCATTACCCGGTGATGACTGGCAGCCGTGGAACGTAATCTATCCAGTGCATTGGTGGCGATCTCCACGGCAGTCTGGAATCCGATAGTATAGTCCGTACCCATCACGTCGTTGTCGATTGTCTTCGGAATTCCTATCACGGGAAGCCCCATTTGAAAAAGCCGGGTCGCAACGGTTAATGTACCCTCTCCTCCAAGCACCACCAGCACTTCCAGGCCCAGCTTTCTAAACCCATCGAACACCATCTCGGTACCATTTTCCGTCCTCAGCGGACTGACCCTTGAAGTACCCAGAATCGTGCCCCCGCGGTCGATAATTCCGGACGTTCTGGCACTATCCAGCACCTCATTTTCATCTTTGAAGAATCCTTCCCAGGCATTGTGAATTCCGATGACCTCATACCCGTATTTCAGCGCCGTCTTGGTTGTCGACCTGATGGCAGCATTGAGACCCGGGCAGTCCCCACCTCCTGTCAGAATACCTATTCTTTTCTTTCCGGCCAAATTATCACCCCGCATCCTATTCCGGCTTATCTAAAGCTCCGTTAACGAACACAACACTAAAATGATAACACGGCGGGATAATAAGTTCCATTTTGATAATTGACTGTTAAGTATCATTTGCTACTAAAAACGGGTACTGATAGTATATGTCTCAAGATGCATGGTTTTCCAACACATTTTCAGTATTATCTCTAGAGGAGTGAAGATATGAGGAAACTAGATGGCAAAATAGCAGTGATAACCGGAGCAGCCAGGGGTAATGGAGAAGGAACAGCCAGGGTGATGGCCAGGAAGGGGGCTACAGTAGTACTGGTTGACCTTCTTCCCGAGGTACATAATACTGCCACGAG
>JAGYOC010000116.1 GCA_018399795.1 Dehalococcoidales bacterium | reverse complement strand
CAAGGCTTCCGAGGTAAACGGCATGGTTGGTGAGTTGATGGAACGTTTCGGGAGGGTTGATATCCTGGTCAACAACGCCGGCGTCATTCACCTGGTCCCCCTTGTTGATTTGTCCGATGAAGTCAGGGACAGGATGTTCGACATCAATATCAAGGGCACTTTCATATGTACCAAGGCAGTACTGTCCGCTATGATAGAGAGGCACTATGGCAAGATAGTGAACATATCATCCGTTACAGGAACAAAGGTTGCCGATGAAGGGGAAACAGCCTATGCGGCGACCAAGGCAGCGATATGGGGATTCACCAAGGCCCTTGCGGTTGAAGTAGCCCCACACGGAATCAACGTCAATGCAGTTTGCCCGGGAATGATTGGCACGGATATGATAAGACAGATGGCAACAGAGACCAATCCGGAAGACCCGGATAGCGTAATCGAACGGATGGCGAAGGGAATACCGATGGCGAGGCTGGGCAAAACCGAGGAACTCGGAAAGCTGGTGGCGTTCCTTGCTTCTGATGATTCAAGGTACATCACCGGCACATCCATCGTAATCGATGGGGGAAGCACTCTACCCGAGTCCCGTGTGATGGGGGCCGCTTGATATTATTAACATCATCCAGATACGGCCGGTACTACAAAATTGCAGGAATACTGCCCCACACTGTTGCATAGGCCCACCACAAAAAGTATACTTGAGTTTAGCATATATTCACCGGGACGTTTTAAAGCGGTACAGCCGCCATTAATTCGTACATATTTACTGCTTCGGAGAGGTTGCTGACAATGTTTTTCGGCAAAAAGAAAAGGGGAAGCGACTCGCTTGAGGAGAACCTTGCCCAGTGGAGGGAAATAAGGGAGGGCAAAAGCAAGGTGGACGAGCAGGATGAAGCCCAGGAGGAAGATAGCCAGTGCTTCATTGTAACGGCGGTCTACGGCTCCCCACTTGCCCGTGAGGTGGACACGATGAAGCTCTTTCGGGATGATTTCCTTTTGAGCTTTAATTTGGGGCGACTTTTCGTAAAGACCTACTACACGATAGGCCCATCACTAGCCCGTTACATATCGGGACGCGTCTACCTGAGAAGCTTTCTGAGGAAATTTATTCTGAGTCTCGTGGTTAAAGCAGTAAAAATAACCCACAACTTGTGGTCCTCCCAGTATGTGAAATATTGATACTCATCTGCCTCTGATGCCAGGAAGTACCTCTATTAGTGATTATTAAAATAGGACCGGCTTCTTTCTTCTACAGCCATCAATTCATCCGGACAGCCTGCATAAGTGACCTTCCCCTCCCTCATTACATAGCCGCGGTCAACTATATCGAGAACCTGATGTAGATTCTGATCGACCAGAAGAATGGTAACACCGCGCTTCTTCAGTGCGGCAATCGACCTTACCACCTTTTTGACCGGCCTGGGTGCCAGCCCAAGTGTAGGACAGTCCAAGAGAAGTAATTTCGGGGCGGTCATCAATGCTCGCCCAATGGCAAGCATTTGTTGTTCTCCACCCGATAGGGTTCCCGCATATTGCTTCTGTCTCTCTTCAAGGACAGGAAATAATCTGTAGACAAGTTCAATATCCCACTCTACCCCATCTCTACCATCTTTGCGCCATCGATGATAAGCTCCCAGGAACAGATTGTCCTTTACACTCATAGCCGGGAAAAGCAGTTTGGTTTCGTCAACATACGATATGCCGAGTGGTACAATCATTTCAGTAGCCAATTTTTGTATCGGCGATTTATCAAACACGATCCTGCCGCTTCTCACGGGAAGCAGACCGCAAATGGCTTTAAGAACGGCGGTTTTACCGCAACCGTGATGTCCCACAAGGGCAATAGCCTCACCTTCATTAATATGGAGCGACACCCCCCGTAATGCCGGTACAGAGCCATAACTGGCATAAACCTCATCCAAAAGCAACATGGCCTTGTTCATTTACTCTACTTTTCTACTGCCTGTTCGCTACCCAGGTAGGCATCTATTACACGTTTGTTATTCTGTATCTCAGTCGGTGTACCATCCGCAATCTTTTCGCCGTGGTCAAGCACTATCACCTGGTCCGCAATACCCATCAGTATATCCGTCAGATGCTCCACAATTAAAATCGTTATCCCCCGATGTTTAAGATTGATAATCAACTCGTTTAAACTTTCCACCTCAAATTTTAATAATCCGCTATACGGCTCATCAAGGAGCAGCAGCCGGGACCCGGTAGCAAGGGCACGAGCCATTCCGACGAGCTTTTGCTGTCCCCAGGAAAGACTGCCCGGACTGGCTTCGGATTTTTGTTCCAGACCTACCATGGACAGATAACCCTTTGCCGCCTTGAACAGATTACGCTCATCCATACGGGCACCGGGTGTTCGAAATCCAGAGCTCAACAGACCAGCCCCGGCTCTCATATGACAACCCACCATCACGTTTTCTATGACGGACATATTGGAGAATAGCTTTATATCCTGAAAGAGCTGGGTGATACCGAGAGAAGCAATTCGGTCCGGAGAGATGCGGTTGATTCTTTTACCCCGGAAAAAGATATCGCCCTTTTGTGGCCGAATCAGCCTGCTTATAATTTTGAGCAGGGTGGACTTTCCTGCCCCGTTAGGGCCGATCATAACCAGGATACTGCCCTCTGGAACTGTGAAGCTGACGCCATGGAGCACTGTGAGGATGCCAAAGGTCAGGGTAACATCTTTCACCTCGAGGATGGGAACCATGCCGCGTTTTTTTATCTCGTCTTTAGCTTTCATTATTAATGGGCTTTCCTCTCACAAACACCTTCTTAACCACCGGGAAAAGACCGCGGGGAAGGAACAGTAATGCCAGTACCAGGATAACGCCATAGGCTATCAGCTCGTATGAACCTGTGGGGCCGCCAACGAACACCGGGATGAATTCACCCAGTAGCTGCCGGATACCAACAATCAGTCCGGCGCCCAAAAAAGCACCCCAGGGGCTGGATCTCCCACCGATAATGGCCATTAGAGCTACCAGAGCCGAGAACTGCAGCATAAATGTATTGGGCTCGATAATACGGGTATAGTGGGCATATATACTTCCGGCAATACTGGCGTAAACAGCACTTAATACGAAGACCCAGACCTTGTATTTCGTGATATCTACCCCCAGGACCAGAGCAGCTTCTTCACTGCCACCGGCATAGGTGTTGATCGATCTAAGTGCTCTCCCGAACCGAGAGTCAGTCAGGTTAAGAGAAAAGATAAGAAGCAGGACAGCTATAGTCCACAAAAGATAGTAATTAAAAAGGATGCTCTGTGACGTATAACCCGCCAGCGATAGCGGTGGTATATTCATCATACCCATAGCCCCGCCAGTAAGATCTGAAAGGCTACTAACCAGATAGAAGAACAAGAGATTAAGGGCAAGAGTTACTCCGGCCAGGATTAGGCCGTGCATTCTGAACATTGCCCGCCCTACCGCAAAGGCAATAGCTCCGGTTAAACCGGCAGCAAGAAAGAGCGCCGGCCAGGGTGATATGCAACACCGCGTGGTTAATATAGCAGAGAAATAGGCTCCGCACCCGAAAAGAGCGCCATGCCCCAAGGATATCTGCCCGGCGAAACCCATAAGCATTACAATCCCCATGGTAACTATAGAATAAAAAGCCACCTCTATCATTACTGTATTGGGATAGGCTCCTGCAATTAGAGGTATGGTCATAATCGGTATGGCGAAGATAGCCACCGCCAGGTATTGCTGACTGGTCGAAAAGGATTTCCCTTTTCTGATAATATTGACTATCAAATTAAAGGACATATCTACCCCTTACCGGCAGTTACCAATAAACCCCGGCGCCTGAACACCAGTAGCCCTATCAGAATTGCCAGGGCGATGACACCATGGTATCCACCAGATATCAGCCCGGCTGTCATAGATTCGATCATTCCATAGACCAACCCGCCCAGTATCACTCCCTCAGGCCGGGTTATCCCTCCCACAAAGGCAGCAAGCAGACCCTTGGCGGTCAAGGGCAGACCCATGCTATAGGATGTCATTGTAAGCGGGGTTATCAGTGCCCCTACCACTGCTCCCAGGGCCGCGGCCAGAATGAAAGAGAACAGAGCCATTTTCTCGATGCTTATGCCCATGGTCCTCGCTCCCAGAGGCTCATCGGCACAGGCCCGCAGTGCTTTACCCTGGATAGTGCGGCCGAAGAAAAGAAACAGAGCTATGACCATAAGAAGGGTAATACCGATAACCCAGGGGGTCTGACCGAAGATTGTCGCATCCCAGAGCTGGATGCTTGGTGTATTGAAAAACGCGGGGAGGCTTCTGAATTCCCATCCCCAGACCAGAAGAGCTATTCCTTCTATTATAAAGGCGCAACCGAGTGTAATAAATACCCTGATCATGCCCGATGCTTTTCTTGCCGGGTAGATCATTATCCGGTATATGCCGGCTCCAACAGCAGCCGTTATGACTACTGCGAGTAGTATACTGGGGAAGAGTGGTATGCTGGCAGTATAAAAGCTGACGGTCAGCATTCCACCCAGCATTACGAACTCGCCCTGGGCAAGATTGAGCACACGGGTTACGTTGTAAATGATATAGAATCCCAGCCCCAGCGCCGCATAGATGCAACCCAGGTTCAAGCCGCTTAAAAATATCTGTAATGCTACTGAAAAATCCAAGCTACTCCTGGACAGGGCCTAATCGTTGCTCAGGGTAAGAGTACCAGCTGACCATCTTCAAAGGTAACCATGGTCATTTTGGTCTCTCCGAGAACAACTCCGAAGTGGTCTTCGGGCGACATAGAATAGGTGGCTACCAGGAGGTCCAGGTTTTCGGTATTCTCGAAAGCATCCCTTATTTTATTTCTGGCCTCTTCCAGGTTGGCCGGATCGGCCTCGGCTCTTTTCAATCCGTCCTCGATGAACTGTACGAGCTGCCCACCCAGAACACTCCACATAGCCGCGGGATGACCGTACCGCTCGGTGTATAGTTCCGAGAACTCGCGCAGAATGGCTTTATCCGGGTCGCTGTCGGGAAGTTGCTGCCATACGTCCATCTTGGCAGTTACGCTGATAATGGAAGGCTCCATGGCATAGTATTCGCCAAAGGAATCGAGAAGCCCGGGGTCCAGCTGAGGGGGAGTGACTATGATGGGAAGTGATATACCCATCTCCCTGGCCTGCTTCACCGCCATGGCTGCTGTAGGGCTGCTGCCCCAAATATATATCGCCTGGGCATCGGAATTTTTAATGTTGTTTAGCTGCGGAGATACATCGTTTGCGCCCGGGTCGAAGTACTGTTCCTCGACAATGGACATGCCGTAGCTCGGGCTTATCTGGGGTAAAAATACCTTGCCGCCCTGGCCATAGCCACTGTTTTCTAAAAGCACGGCATAATCTTCTATATCGAGGTTCTCGTCGACGTAATCTAGAGTGGTGATGATATAGTCTGCCTCCCCGCCTGCCGGTCTGAAGACCCACCTGCCCAGCTGATCGTCGAAAAGAGATGTGCCGGAGAGTATCACCGTGGGCACTTCTTCTTCGTTGCCAAGAGGAACAATGCTCATGGACAGCGAAGTGGTAGTACAGGTGAGAAGCACATGTACTTCATCCACCTCTACGAGTTTCTTGGCTACCAGTGCCGCTTCAGTGGATTCGCTCTTGTCATCGTAAACGATCAGTTCCAGGGGAATACCGTTTATGCCACCATTGTCGTTTATCTCGTCGACGGTTACCTGAATACCCTCTAGGGCCTGGAGCCCGAGGCCCGCATAGCTACCCGTCTGAGCAAGTATTGCCCCTACCTTGTAGGAATCTACCGGCTCCTCTGCTTTACACGAGAGCAATCCACCGCTTATCGAAACCACTGCCGCAAGTATCAAAAGAAATGACTTTTGCTTCATATGCCAGGTCCTCCTTTGACCACCGTTTTCCCTGCACCGCTTATTTGATTACTCGAATGACTTGTACTCGATATTGAGTATCAGCTCGTTATTGTCCCAGTGTATGTAGTCCTGGTCTCCGTTATTGTCGGTCTCCGTTTCATTGAACTGGAAGCGGAACTGTAAACGGTTGTTTCCTATACTATCCTGAAGGGCATCACGCATGCTGGGGCTGTCGTGAGCCATAATCGCCGCCTCAGAACAGTACCTGAGTACCGGATCGGCTGGCGTACCGGTGAAAAAGTCCGTCTCGTCCAGTTCGTCGTATTCCTGCTGGTACACACGCAGGCATCCCAGATCGGCAAACGGCGTACCACCGATAGAATAGCTGGAGAAGTCCACCTCGACACTGGTGATGTTGGCATCGGCGGGAATCCCAGAGATATCGAAACTGGCAAATCCCTGAAATGCTATGTTGGTAGAGTAATCCCCTACCGAAATACCATTTCCGGGAGGCCATACCATCGGCGGGCTGCCATCGAAGATGCTACTGGTCTCCGAAGATACAGGGGTAAGCGTTTCCGAGTATTCGTTGGGCA
>JAGYOC010000115.1 GCA_018399795.1 Dehalococcoidales bacterium | reverse complement strand
ACCAAGACCTATGAGAAGCCACAAAAAGAATTCGCCATATCAACACTTTACAGTAGAAACAATCTAACGAATGATTTCACAAATAGCCTCTACAATGCTTCCTTTGACGAAATCGTAACCCGTATACGAAACGATAACGATGGGATCAACGAGGAATTTACTATTCAGCTTGATTATGTTACCCCCTTGGGCCGGGGAGCTTGATATCGGAGAGGACGAGGTCGTAGTTATTCTTTTTTATCATCTCGATTGCCTCTTCGCCGCAGCTTGCCGTTTGCACCCCGTATCCCTCGCCGCTTATTATCCGGCCGATCAATGATAGCACGGTCGGCTCGTCGTCCATAACCAGAATCCGGCCGCCGGTTTCACCCGCCGTCTCCTTTTCTTCAACCGGGCTGAAGTCCTTTTCCTGCCATTCATCCAGAATGACCGGCAGTTCTATGAAGAAGGTTGCCCCCTGCCCGGGCTGGCTCTTTGCGTAGAGCTTCCCGTTGTGCTCGGCGATGATGCCGTAGGAAAGGCTCAGGCCGAGGCCGGTACCCTCCCCGACCTTGCGTGTGGTGAAGAAGGGGTTGAAAATCTTCTCCAGGTTTTCCTCGGCAATACCGGGGCCGTTGTCCTGGAAAGATATCCTGATAATATCATCTTCGTGTTCCGTTTTCACGGTGAGGCTGCCCCTGCCGTGGGCCTGCTTCATTTCCGTCTCGGCGTTGATGATAATATTCATAAATACCTGCTGTAGTTGACCGGCATCGGCCACAGTTTGAAGCAAACCGTGCTCGAGAGAGAGGGTTACCTCGATGTTACTTGTCTCCAGTGAATATTTCCTGAGCGCGAGCGTGTTCTCGATAACCGCGTTGATATCGGTAAGGCTGCGCTGTGGCTTGTGCTGGCGGGAGAAGGCAAGCAGCCTGTTGACGATTTCGGCTACCCTCTCTGCCCCCTCGTTGATTATCCTGGCATCTTCTTTCATTTCGTCGGGGATATCCTTTTCCATCAGCAGGCTGGAGAAGCCGATGACGCTGGTAAGGGGGTTGTTTATCTCGTGGGCGATACCCGATGCCATCTCGCCTATCGAGGCGAGATGGCTGCTGACCTGTGCTCTTCTCTCCAGTTTCTCCCTTTCTGCCTCTGCCTTCTTGCGCTCGGTGATATCCGTCACTATTCCCTGGAAACCCTGTAAATTGCCGTCAGTGATTATCGGTTCGTTATATATAATGGCGGGAAAGGTGCTGCCATCCTTTCTCAGCATTGTGTAATCATTATATCCAGGTCCTTCCCTCCTAGTTACCCTGCTCAAACCCTCTTTGGCCCGCTCTCTTTCGGCGGGTACTATCATCTGGAGTATATTCAAACCACGGCCGAAATCCTCGTGTGAGTAACCCATGGCGGTAAATGCCCTGTCGTTGACAAAGGTTAAACGGCCGTCGGCATCGGTTTCGAATACTATCTGGGGCAGTCTGTTGGCCAGTTCTCTATATCTCTTTTCACTCTTCCATGCCTTCTCTTCGGCCTCTTTGAGCCGGGTGATATCGCTGAAGACACCGTCATATCGTGTGATCTTGCCGCAGTCACCGAATACCGGTGTACCGTGGTCACGGATGTATCTCACCTGGCCGGTATCCCTGTGCACCACCCGGTATTCGAGGTCGACCTCCGCAAGGTTTTCTATTGCGGCGCGGAATCTGGCCACGGCATCCTCTCTATCTTCGGGGTGAATACAATTCGGCCAGGTCCTTGCATCGCGGTAGAAATCGTAGGGATAATACCCTGTCCAGTCGCCGAATCTATCCGAGATGTACAGCATAGTCGCATTTTCATCGGGAAGGCAGGAGTATACCGCCTCGGGTATATTCTTTACCAGCGTGGTATACTTTTTCCTGCTCTCCTTCAGGTCCTTTTTGGCCTGCCTCTGCTTTTCTTCTTCCGCGATAATATGGAGGGCGAAGCCGATATCGCCCGCTATCTCCTGGAAAAGGGCCAGTTCCTCCTCATCGCCGACGAACCGGGCGGGGATCGATACCGACATCAGCCCGAATATGCGTCTGCCATGCTCAAGACGAACAGTCATCGCGCCTCGCCCGGCATATTTGCTGGAAAGGGGGCAGTCAGGGCATTCCGAGGCCGGGTTACCGGTGACGATAACCCCGCCCTTTTTCAGGGCACGCTGCCCGCAGACGGGAATTTTACCCTGCTTCAGGTACTGGACCAGGGGAAGGAATTCCTCACCCAGACCGGCCTCCTGATACAGGGTGAACCCCCCGGTTTCTTCCAGCAATACTAGCCAGGCGTTATAATAGCCACGTGTTTCGACGAGATTCCTGCAGGCATCGCTGAGCAACAGAGGCAGTTCCTTTTCCCTGCTGATGAGCTGGTTAACGTTGTGTATGGCGCGCAGTACCTGCATCAGGTGCCGGTTTCTATCTTCGCTGTCCTTTAGCTCTCTTTGCAGCGCCTCCAGTTCACCGAAGCGTCGGCGTAGCTCCTCAAGCTCACCTATCAGCTGCTCTTTGGTTTTGGCACCGTCTTTCAAATCGAATCTCCCCGGTTACCCCATACTGGCAATCACCGACCCCTACACCGGTTGATTTGCCCCCGTGCACTTCATATCAGTAATCCTCCGTAACGACGGCTTATTTAAGGAACCGCTTTACGGCATCCAGTAGCCACTCCTTCTTGAAGGGCTTGGTAATATAGTCGTCTGCTCCCACCTTCCTGGCGAGCTCCCGGTTGAGCTGGTGGCCGACCGCGGTAAGCATTACCACCGGAATTCGTCGGGTTGCGTCGGCTTCCTTGATTCTGTTGCAGGCGGTATAGCCATCCGTTCCCGGCATCAGGATATCCATAAAGATGAGGTCCGGCTTCTGGCTGCAGGCGATATTTACTGCCTCACCGCCATCCCCTGCCTCGAGGATATCGTAGTCCTTCTCTAGCATACCCTTCAGGACCGACCTGATATTCTCCTCATCATCGACAATCAGTATTTTCTTGG
>JAGYOC010000114.1 GCA_018399795.1 Dehalococcoidales bacterium | reverse complement strand
CTCTCCTTTCTCAGCAAAGAAGGCCTCTTGCCTTTTATAAAGAAAAACGTTATCAGACAAGCAGACCTGTAACCTGCTTCCAAATATTTTTATTGATAACATGGTAAAGGACAGGCCGGTTTAGCCTATCCCTCACCAATTCTAAACACCTTGGTACCACAATTGGGGCATATGCCCCTTACCGCCGGTTTCCCGTTCTTCAGAGTAATATGCTCATGTTCCGTCATTACTACTTTGGCTCTGCATTTAAAACAATACGCTTCGTGCTGCTCTCCCATTTTCTCCCTCCGGTCGGATTATTAAAAACCAAACCATACTACTATAACAGTTATCCGCAGTATGTCAAGGTATTTCCGGGACAAAATCTATAAAATCTCTCCAACTTCCACCGGAAAATCAACTGTACCACAGGAAGTAAAGGGCCTGTTATACAAAAACCTTTACCGGCTGCCACCGGTTACTTCCCGGGTTGAAGCGTAACACGGCCAGGAAGCTACCGTCAAGAGAGTAGGCACGACAATAAAGTCTATTCAGGCCACCACCCCTCTCGCTCAACTCATTTTCCAGCGGCAAGGTCTGGCCGTTTCGTATAAGCTGGCATTGCCTCTCGCCGACCACCACGGCAGGCCAGTCCAGAAGCACTGTATCCAACGGATAAACGAGGTGCTGCCAGCAGCCGTGGCGACAGGCAGCATCAAACATCTCCAGTGAAACGGATTCTCCGATATCGAAAACGCCACACCTCAAACGGGACAGGCTATCGAGGGTGGCCCCACAACCCAGTACATTACCCAGGTCATCAACCAGGGTACGTACATAGGTACCCTTCCCACATACAATCTCCAGAGTGGCCAGCGGCGGTTGCCATTCCGTAAGGTCAAGGCAATGAATCTGAACGGCCCTGCTTTTCCTCTCCACCTCAATACCCGCCCTGGCAAGCTCATAGAGACGTTTGCCACGATGCTTTACGGCACTGTACATGGGCGGAGTTTGCTCAACCGTACCCAAAAAGGACGAGAATAGTGATTCGAGGTGTTCCCTTTCGATTCCGGACGTGGCCCTCTGTCGAATAACCCGGCCGCTTTTATCACCGGTATCGGTGGCTATACCAAGGTGTATCCGGGCACGATATACTTTGGTGGTGTCAACGAGGAATTCGACAACCCGTGTTCCCTTGCCCAGACATATCGGCAAAACCCCGGTAGCATCAGGGTCCAGCGTACCAGCATGCCCCACCCGCTTCTCCCCGGTCAAACTCCTGACGCGGGCCACGACATAAAATGAGGTTATACCCGGTGGTTTATTGATATTGAGTATGCCGTCCAAAATCAGCCACTTTGCGGACGGCCCTGATTATCACCGGTGGCCTGCTCGATAAGTTTCAGGACATAGTCCCCGTGCCGTATGGAATCATCCCAAATGAAACTCAGGTCCGGAATACGCCGCAGCTTGAGATGATGGGACATCTCGTTTCGCAGAAACCCAGAAGCCGCCCCCAGTGCAGTGAGGACTTCCTGGTCCTTCGTATCGCTGCCAATACAGCTAACGAATACCCGAGCATGTTTCAGGTCGGGTGAGGTAGAAACCTCGGTAACAGAGATAAACTTGGTGAGCCGGGGGTCCTTGACCTGATGCTGTATCAACTCGCTGAGCTCACGACGGATGAGCATGTTCACCTGCTCTATACGATGCGACAAATTGTTACCCCTTCCCGGGAGGACTAGCGCCTTGCTTCCGTTTTGAAGAACTCCAAGATATCACCCACCTGGAAGCCCTTGAAGTCTTTTACACCCACACCACACTCATAGCCGGCGGATACATCCTTGACATCATCCTTGAAGCGCCTGAGGCTGTTCACGGTAGACTCACACAATACCTTTTCCCCGCGCAGCGCTCTCACTGAAGCACCACGGTAAACCCTGCCCTCATTAACATAGACACCGGCAACCTCTTCCTTCTTCCCGGCCGGAAATACTCCTCGCACCTCGGCACGACCCTCGATAACCTCAACGTAGGAAGGCTCCAGCATCCCCTTCAGGGCACTGTCGACGTCGCTTAGCATATCATAGATAACGTCATAGGTTCGGATGCTAACGCCCTCTATCTCGGCCAGACGCTGCGCACCAGACTCGGCACTGACGCCAAAACCAATTATTATTCCTTTGGAGGCACTGGCGAGCATCACATCGCTCTCCGTAATATTGCCGGTGCCACTGTGAATAATCCTGACCTGCACCTCTTCCGTTCCCAGATCCTCCAGCGAACCCTTTATCGGCTCCATGCTGCCCCGGACATCAACCTTGAGAATGATATCCAACTCCTTGACCTTACCGGCGCTGAGCTGGTCATAAAGATTGCTCAGATTTACCCTCCCGGGCTCCTGACGCCTCTGCTTTGACTCCTGCTCAATCAATCCCTGTGCCTCCGTATCTCCGGATACCGCTTTCAGGATATCCCCAACCTGAGGCACTCTACCAAGGCCCAGTACTTCCACCGGCGTCGCCGGCTCGGCCTCTTTTACCCGCCTGCCGGCATAATCAAACATCGCCTTAACCCTACCTCTGGTTATGCCGCAAACAACGGTATCACCGACTTTCAGAAACCCGTCATTGATCAACACGGTAGCCAGCGGCCCCCGGGACTTATCCAGCCTGGCCTCGATAACAACCCCCGATGCCGGATTGGTGGGATTGGCCTTGAGATCCTCCATTTCCGCAAGGAGCAGGAGGTTCTCCAGCAGTTCGTGAATTCCCGTCTTTTCCTTTGCCGAAATGGGTACGCAGATGATATCTCCTCCCCATTCCTCGACAACAAGGCCGGCTTCAGCCAGCTGTTGCTTGGTCTTATCCGCATTTTCGCCCGCCTTGTCCATCTTGTTCAGTGCCACCAGTATAGGAGTGCCGGCAGCCTGAGCATGGTCGATGGCCTCCCGGGTCTGCGGCATTACGCCGTCATCGACAGCGACAATCAGAACAACGATGTCGGTCACCTGGGCACCATGGGCCCGCATAGCAGTAAAGGCCTCATGCCCCGGTGTATCCAGGAAAGTCACCCTCTTGCCGTCCACTTCCGCCTGGTAGGCCCCGATATGCTGGGTAATGCCACCCGCCTCTCCTTCCATCACATTGGTCTGCCGGATAGCATCCAGCAACCTTGTCTTACCATGGTTGACATGCCCCATAATGGTAACCACGGGCGGCCGGGGCCTCAGGTTTTTCGAATCTCCTTCTCCTGATGCCGCTCCCCTTTTCTTAGCACCTCCGACAGCAGCCCTACTATGCGCCGAGTCGGGACACGGACCAGGCTGGTAACCGAGCGCGGTCACCACCTCAGAAGCCATCTCGTAGCTGACCATTTGGTTGATATTGGCCATTATGCCATTTCGCATTAACTGCTTTATGACATCGATTTCGGTGCTATCCGTTATCTCAGCCAGTTGCCGAACACTGCAGTTGGCCGGTATCTCAACCGGTTGTTTATCCGCCGGAGATGAACCGTTAACCTTCTTCTTCCCGGCAACACCCGGACCATTGGTCGTCCGTTTCGTTCCTGCCATACGTGTATCAATCCTCCCAGATGTTTCTACCCTGCTCCATAAGCCGTTCCAGATTGTCTTTGCTAACCGTAGTGCGCAAAGTATGACTCAGGCGGTTGCCTTTTAAACCGGCTTCCCAGCACTCCAGGTTACGGCACAAGTAGGCACCGCGCCCCGGTGCCTTGCCACTCCGGTCAATCTCGACATCCCCGCCTGGCATTCGGACCAGCCGGGCAAGCTCACGTTTCGACTTTACCGTGCGGCAGGCCACACAGGTGCGTTGTGGAATATGCTTAACCATAATCCTCTGTTTCATCGATATCTATCTCGTCTGTGACTCGCCGCATCCGCTTTATTTTTATACCGTCTTCAGCGTTTTCCTTACCGGAAGCGCCCTTCTTTTTCTTCTTCTTCTTCGACCTGGCCCCGGTTTTTACCGGTTCCGGCCTCATTACATCTTCAGCAAACCGGATAGCAGGCTTTTCCATGGCCTCTTCCGGCTCCTTGACCAGTTCCGGAGCCACAACCTCTTCAGGCTCAACCGGCTCCCCGAATTCCTCCCCTTCATCCTCTACGGCTTCGGGGGGAGCCTCGGTCTCAGTCTCCTCAACCGGCTCTACGATATCGGGAATCCCAGCAGAGGATAGACCATCATCCTCCGCCGGCGGTGTTGCTACAGCCTCCGGCTCGATGGCCGGTACCGGCATTTCCTTTATCTCTTTTTCCGCCTCGGAGGCGCTCTTGATGTCGATACGCCAGCCGGTAAGCTTGGCCGCAAGGCGCACATTCTGCCCCTCCCTGCCGATAGCCAGGGAAAGCTGCTGGTCAGGGATAACTGCCGTCACGGCATCGCCATTTATCCTCACGTCCATCACCCGGGCAGGACTGAGGGCGCTGGTTATGAAGGAGCGCGTATCCGCACTCCACATTACAACGTCGATTTTCTCCCCGTTCAGTTCATTGACGATACTCTGTATCCTGATGCCACGGAGTCCCACACAACAGCCGACCGGGTCGATTCCTTCCTGCCGTGCGGCAACCGCGATCTTGCTGCGGAAACCGGCTTCGCGCGCCACCGCTACAATCTCCACCACGCCGCTGCCAATCTCCGGAACCTCCAGATCAAAAAGCCGCTGCAAAAGGCCCCTGTGCGTTCGTGATACGATTACCTGGGGGCCCCGTGGTGTCTGGGCTATATCAAGAACATAGACCTTAATTCTCTGACCGACGCGGTACCTATCGTTATGCATCTGCTCAACCGGTGGCAGCACTGCTTCTGTCCGACCCAAATCAACATAAATCTGCTTGTGGTCGAAACGACGGACAACCCCGGTGAGAACCTCCCCTGTCTTGTCAGCATACTCCTCATATATAGCGGTATGCTCGGCTTCGTGAAGACGCTGCAGTATTACCTGCTTGGCAGTTTGGGCCGCGATACGGCCGGCATTATGAGGAGTGTCCTCAACCTCGATGGTATCTCCGATTTCAATATCCGGTTTTATCTCCCGCGCTTTTGCCAGAGACATTTCCTGGCGAAGGTCCTGCGGTTCATCAACCACGACCTTCTCGGCCCACACCTGCACCGTCCCGCTCCCGGGATTAATCCTGACGGCGATATTCTGGTTGGCGGTAAAGCTGTCCTTCCTGTAGGCCGACACCAAAGCATTTTCCACTGCCTTGATAACCACGTCCTGGGGAAGGTTTTTCTCAGCCGCAAGCTGTGTAATAGCGAGCACAAAGTCGCTTTTCATCTTAGCTCAAGCCCCCCAATTTATTATCTTTACAGAATAAAAAAGTGGGATTCGAACCCACTTCACAACTCATTCTTCACCTGCTAGAATTATAACACGGTCAGGTTAAAGGGCGCAATAAAGAACCCCTTTTCAGATAATAAAATGCTGCATCTATATATACTGCTAGCACGGCAAAATCACCTGTTTTTTGCGGGTAAAAAACGCCGGCCCGGCCCGGGAGGATTCAGGCAAGATAATCTCGCAGCCTTTCCTGGAATTCCTGCGGGCTAAAAAAGTATTCCTGGGTGCCGTAACTCTCCACGGCGAAAGCGGCACATACGCTGCCCATCACGGCAGCATCCCGGATACCTTTTCCTTCGACCAGCCCCTTGATGAGTCCCGCCCGGTAGGCATCCCCAGCCCCGGTCGGGTCCAGGACCTTTTTGATACCGGCAGGGAGGATATCGATTTCACCTTCGGCGGTGCAAACGCGGGAGCCCTTCTCCCCCAGGGTGGTGATGATGGTACCCGTTTTTTCCAGCAACCTGTTTTTGCCAAGCCCCGTCTTGTCCATGATGAGCTCGAGCTCGTAGTCATTGGAGATAAGTATTCGGGCACCTTCTATGCTGACGGCAAGGTTCTGAGCATCCCACATTGGTATTGACTGTCCTGGGTCAAAGATGTAGTCGATGCCCCTGGACCGACAGCTACGGGGATAATTCATCATATCCTCGAGGTTGCCCGGAGCAACGATCACAATACTTCCTTCCGGCTTGACGCCGTCGAAATCGAAGCGGGAGGGATACTTCATCGCGCCGGGATTGAAACCGGTAATCTGGTTATCCGCACGGTCGGTGGTGATATAGGCACTGGCGGTAAATTCCCCCTCGATAATGCGGATACCGTCTGTAGCGATGTTCTTGCCGGTAAGCGATTGGAAATACTTGTGGTAGTCCTGGCCGATTGTAGCCAGTATTACCGGGTTTTCCCCCAGCAGTGAGAGGGCATAAGCAATGTTGCCCGCAGTCCCCCCCAGCTTCTCGACCATACCGTTTACGGTGAAGGATACGTTCAGTACATGCAGCTTGTCGGGAAGTATATGGTCGGAAAACTTCTCCGGAAAGTCCATTATCCTATCATAGGCCAGAGAACCTGATACAATGATGCTCATAGCTTTACATTTTAACCCTATCGGTACACCTTTGCAACCTGAGGGCAAATCTATATGCCGGGCAAAGAAGTATTGACACGGCAAAATAAAGGCTATAAACTTCTAGGGAAAATGCACATTGCAACGCACCGGGGAATTTCCCCGGACGCCTTAAGTAAAGAGGAGAATTTTTACGGAGGTACTGAAGATATGGGAAGGCTGGACAACAAGGTTGCCATGATAACCGGGGGAGCAGCCGGCATAGGAAGGGGTCATGCCGAGCTTTTCGCCCGGGAGGGCGCGAAGGTGGTCATCACTACCAGGAAGAAGGTTGAGGTGGGAACAGCACTGGCCGAGAGCATAAAAAAGGAGGGCGGCGAAGCCACCTTTATTCAGCTCGACGTAACCAACGAGAGCAGGTGGAAGGAAGTGATCGATGAGGTCATCCAGAAATACGGCAAGCTGAACGTGCTGGTCAACAACGCCGGAGTTTCTCTGGCCAAGACAGTTGAGGAAACCTCGCTCGACGAATGGAATATGATAATGAACATCAACTCGACGGGGGTCTTCCTGGGCTGCAAATATGCCATCGAGGCGATGAAAAAGAACGGGGAGCCCTGCTCGATAGTGAACATTTCCTCCATCGATGCCATGGTAGGAGAGGCCGAGCTGCCCGCCTACTGCGCATCCAAGGGAGCGGTAAGGTCTTTTACCAAGGCGATAGCGCTCTCCTGCGCCGGGGCCGGTTACAATATCAGGGTCAATTCGGTTCATCCGGGATATATCCATACCGAGCTTACCGAGAAAGAGGCCGCGGATTCCGGTATGTCACCGGAGCAGTACTTCGAAAAGGTGGGCAAGATGCACCCCATCGGGCGTATCGGCAAACCCTTTGATATCGCCTACGCCAGCCTTTATCTGGCCTCCGATGAGTCGGCCTGGGTAACCGGCTCGGAGTTCGTTGCCGACGGCGGGTACATCTCGCAGTAATCGCGTATTAACGCCGAAATCCTATCCACAGCAATAAGCAGGTACCTGTTAACCAGGACCTGCTTATTTTTCTCTCTGCCATCAAACTCAGCCTCAGTTCATTCCCTCATTGCTACAAACGTCAATATGCATGAGGCCGAATCTATTAAGAAATCAGTTATCCAACAATACGATATTCGTTACCTTGCTCTACATCATCTGATTCTTACGACTGCGCCTATTACGATATGGCGATGGCCGCCGTGATTGTTGCGCCGGCATAGGACTTGCCGTTCCCACAGCACCATCATAGTTGAAGCTGGGCAGATGGCGGCGTTCCAGTTTCGCACTGAGAAGCTGCTCAATAGCCCGAACCATAGCAGTGTCTTCCCCGGTTACGAAGCTGAAAGCCTCCCCGGTACAGCCTATCCTGCCCGTACGCCCGATACGATGTGTATAGGCATCCGTCGTATCCGGCATGTCGTAGTTCACAACGTGCGAGATGCTCAGCACATCAATACCACGAGCGGCAATATCCGTAGCTACCAGGATTTTTAACGATCCTGACCGGAACCCGTCAAGCGCCGCCTGCCGCTGTGGCTGTGACAGGTTACCCTGTAGTGAAGTCGCCTTTAAACCGAATTTTTGCAACTGCAATGCGACGCGTGTGGCGCGGTGCTTGGTGCGGGTAAAGATAAGCACCGATTCGGTTTTGGTTTTGAACAACAGGTCTTTCAAGAGCGCCGTCTTCAGGTGCTGTTTTACCGGATACAGGGTGTGAGCCACCGTAGTTGCCGGTGCTGTTCTGTCAATCTGCACGGTAACCGGGTCATGCAGGATATCCCGGATGAGACGCCTTATATCGTCAGGCATAGTGGCAGAGAAAAGCAGTGTCTGCCTTTTGCCCATCAGGCACTTCAGAATATTCCGAATATCAGGGAGAAACCCCATGTCAAACATCCGGTCGCCCTCATCGATAATCAGCAATTCAATATGCGATAAATCGATCGTGCCCTGCCAGATGTGATCGAGCAACCGGCCAGGGCAGGCGACTACAATGTCAACCCCCCGGCGCAGAATCCGGGTCTGCTGTCCGGCAGCTACGCCGCCATAGACGGCAGTTCCGCGCAGGCCGGTATATTGACCCAGGTCGTTTACAGCATCACATATCTGGTCAGCCAGCTCACGGGTGGGTGAAATTACCAGCGCCCGAACCTTACCTCGCGGTCCCGGCAACAGTCGCTCCAGGAGCGGCAGAACAAAGGCCGCAGTTTTACCAGTACCGGTCTGCGCCAGACCGATAAGGTCACGGCCCTGCAAGATAGGCGGGATAGATTCAAGCTGAATAGGTGTTGGTTTAACATATCCGAGCGCATGTACACCAGAAATGATGCTCGGATGAAGATGAAAGGACTCGAAACTCAATTAAAACTCCTTAATAATATATTGGGTAAGCTCCATTCCAGGTAGCCCACTCCGTTAATTCAGTGTTCTCTTTGTCGTATTTTTCTACGTAACGGATTGACCGTTTTCCCGGCGGGTGAGGCTCCGCGGTTCTTATCCAGAGGCAGAGCCGCAACAACCTCGAGGAGTCGGTTCTTGAGCATTTTACCCCTGAGGCCGGCAATGGCAGCCTCACCTTCCGTTCTTGAGGCCATTTCGACAAAGGCATAGGCTCTGGTTTGTCCGCTACCGATGTATTTATCGTCCATGATACTCATCGATAGCACTTCCCCAAAGACTGCAAACTGCTTGTGCAACTCTTCCTCGGTCACTGCAAGGGACAGATTGCCCACATAAATGTTCATATCATGACCCTACAGAGGCCAACCGGTGTGATTTCAGTATCTTCGCTGTCTTCCTCCCCCGAAACCACCACCTCTCCGGTCACCATAAGACGAGTGACCGCCACCTCTATTACCGCCGGCGGGAGGCCGGGCAGGGTTGACATTAAGCGTCCGCTCCTTCACGACTTTCCCATTAAGATCTGCGATGGCCGCCTGCCCCTCAGACGTTGACGGCATTTCCACAAAGGCGAACCCCTTGGAACGTCCGGTATCACGGTCGGTTATAACGCTAACCGAGCTCACTTCACCGAAAGCCTCGAATTCCTGCCGAAGTTCTTCCTCAGTGACATCATAGGCCAGGTTACCCACATAGATTTTCATTCTATTCTCCTTATTTCATTGATTTCATTAGTGATCATACCGACTATCCCTCCAGCACCTGTCTCTGCTGTACCAGCAGGGCATTGTCAATCCGGATTTCTCTTACCTTTTCATAGACCTTGCGGAAGTGAAATCCCTGAACAGCCAGGGTTACGCACAAACCAATCTGGCGGGGATACTTCAAAAGGGATGAAAAGATAAGCTTCCAATAATGTCGCGAAGCCTTATCTTTAAAACCCAGTATAAATGTTGCCCTGAGTAATGTCACCAGTTCGCCGGCCCCGAGTTTAATACTGGAAGATAAATTCCGGCTGGGCCGGTACTCTTTCAGGAAGGTAGCAATCCGTTCATAGTACTGTTTAGGTGAATAAATCGATTCCAGAATCTGTTTGTACCCGTTAACGAGAACATCAAAATTCATTTTCGGGACCATATTGGTGGTCCCATCCGTGTTATCGCCGGTACCGCCCGGTATAATTCGCCCCTCCTTCATTAAACGGTGCCACAACTTTGTTTCGGGAGGAGCCATAAGTATGCCGACCATGGCCGTAACGATACCCGTCTTCTGGATGAAATTTATCTGGCTCTTAAAAATGGAAGCCGGGTCACTATCAAAACCCACTATAAAACCACCCATTACCTGAAAGCCATGGTTTTGCAGTATCCTAACTGAAGCCGCCATATCACGATTCTTGTTAGCGTACTTATTGCACTCACACAGGCTTTCCTCGTTTGGAGTTTCTATACCTACAAATACATTATTAAACCCAGCTCCGGACATTAGCTGCATCAGTTCTTCATCATCAGCCATGTTTATGGATGCTTCAGTAAGAAAAGTGAACGGGTAATTCCTTTGCTCCTGCCATCGAGCTATTAAAGGCAGGATTTCCGCCTTAAGTTTTTTCTTGTTTCCAATAAAGTTATCATCAACGATAAATACACCACCTCTGTACCCTGCCTCATAAACAGCGTCCAGTTCAGATATTACCTGCTCTTTGGACTTGGTCCGCGGCTTGTGTCCGTCCAGAACAACAATATCGCAAAATTCGCAGTCAAAAGGGCATCCGCGTGAGTACTGGATGGTGACCGAGGCGTACTTTTGTAAGTCAAGAAGCGAAAACATAGGGGTCGGTGTCCTGGTGACATCGGCCCTCTCATCGGTTTGATAAACGGGCTTGGGACACCCGTTTTTCAGATCTTCCAGGAAAAGCGGCAGGGTGATTTCCGCCTCATTCATTACGGTATAGTCAACATCACTGAAATCAAACTCGTTATATCCCGTGGTAAAGAGAGGCCCTCCGCCAACTACCTTCTTATTGAGTTTTTTGCATCTATCTACGACTTCCCGGGCAGACTTTTGCTGGGCAATCATGGCACTCAAGAAAACATAGTCAGCCCACTCAATATCCCTGTCGCTTAATTTAGTCGTGTTCATATCCACCGCTTTCTTCTCCCAGTCTTCCGGCAGCATAGCGGCGATAGTCAATACGCCCAGGGGCGTATTCAACGCTTTTTGGTGAGTAAACTTCAGAGCGTGTCTGAAGCTCCAGAAGGTATCGGGGTATTGGGGATAAACCAAAAGTATCTTCAATTTTTTAACTCCTTTTGTGCGAAAAGGATCATGTTACCTCAAGCATGACTTAAAGGTTGTCGGTTTTCATCTCTCTTGCTCTTCTGGCCTGGCTAGCCTCTTCGATAGCCCTTTCCCGGGCAAGATAATCCTCTTTCCTTTTCTGTTCGTTTGCCAGTTGTTCGGCTTCCTCGGCCGCACGTTTTTCCGTACGCTTGATTACAGCCAACCTCTGAGACTCTTCAATTGCCCTTTCCCGGGCAAAATAAGCCTCTTTCCTTTTCTGTTCGTTTGCCAGTTGCTGGGCTTCCTCGGCCGCGCGTTTTTCCGTACGCCTGATTCCAGCCGACCTCTGAGACTCTTCATTTGCCCTTTCCCGGGCAAGATAATCCTTTTTTCTTTTCTGTTCGTTTGCCAGTTGTTCGACTTCCTCGGCCGGGCGTTTTTCCGTACGCTCAACGCTGGCTAGCCTCTGAGCCTCTTCAATGGTCTTCTCACCAGCAAACCAGGATTCCCTCCTCGCCTTTTCCCTGGCAAGCCTCCCAGCTTCTCTGGTTAAATGTTCATCTTGATTCTTTAATTCCATCTGGATTCCTCCATATTGACTGCGATATCCGTTAGCAGCGCAGCCGGTCTGTTTGGGGATCACATACATACGCCAGATTATCCCGGCGTATGTATGATCTTCGCACGACGCCAGGGCTATCGGTCTGTTCTGACTTTACGATAGCAGTCGCTACAGTACACTGGCCTGCCGTCACTAGGTTCGAAGGGGACTTCAGTGTCCTTACCGCACTCGCTACACGTCACCGGGAACATCTGGCGTCTGTTTCCATATCCGGAACCATAACCGCCGTTTCCATTACGCTCTGACTTCCTGGCCTGACGACACGACATGCAACGCTTGGGGTCGTTGGTATAGCCGCGGGAAGCAAAGAGTTCCTGTTCGTCAGCACTGAAAGTGAAGGTAGCTCCGCAGTCGGAACACTGGATGGACTTGTCCTGAAAACTCATAGGATGACCTCCTTTTACTATAGTTGGTTAGGGTTTTCGGTCATCCTACGTATTTAGAAACTTATAAAGGTCTGTAAAACTCTGTAACAACCTAAACTGAAACCACTGCTATCATTATACAACATGAAGATGGCAAATACAATTTGTCAACTTGTCAATCTCAAAATATTATATATACCGTTACTTGCCCGGGAAAACGTATCTCTCCGCTTCGTTGATATCGAACCAATCTGGCTGGTTTATGGTAGAGAATTACAATGTAGTTATTACACCTGCTGAAGCAGATGGTGGCGGTTTGGGCACACCTGCCATAGTCGCCATCATTCTGGGCTCTGTAGGCGTTGGGCTAGCTATCTTCTTTGCCCGGAGGCGCACAGTATAATAATTATTAACAGTTCTTCTAATTGTAATCAGGGGGACGCTATATGCGTCCCCCTGGTTTTATTTCTTATCCAACTTTTTGAGTGCTTGTCGTAATTGTTGTGCGGATTCAATACTTCATCGCTCCAAATACTAATATATGCTCATCATAGTGAGCGTATTTCGGAAAGTCAGAAGCTTTGGACGAATTACGATTACGACTCGGCGATTACACCTTCGTGACTTCTGTTACTTATTTGTATCTATAGCTACATATCGATTACCCGACTTTATAATTACCATAATTTAAAAAAGAGAAGTAGAGGCAATATCAATTCAGGTATGAATCATAGGTAATTCTGTGAAATTTAATTCCCCGTTTCTGTCCGCAGGTTCACCCTCTCATATGTTGATGCCTTTGCCCCGGTTTCCGGTATTTTGAATGCGATACCAACCGAAGCTATGGATATACCAACGAGAATTAATAGAGAAATATCGAAATTCTTTGTAATGTCCATAATTCGCCCGGTTATCCAGGGCCCGATGAACCCTCCTGCATAACCAATGGACATAACCAAACCGCTGGCAATTCCCACCTGCCTCTTGGACATTATATCTACCGGGAGTGCCAATACTGTCGCAAACCTGGTAACCTCAGCAACTCCTACAAGAGCCATAATCAGCCAGCTTATTGTTAAATTCATATGTATCGCGCCCCAGGCAGCAAAGGCCAAGATGATAGAAGGTATCCAGAGAAATGGCCTCCTTACACCCATTTTATAGGCCGCTCTGGTCATAAAGAAAGCAGCAGGTATACTTACCCAGACAGTTATCGAGCTTATCAGTCCGGCAATATCCGGCTTAGCGCCCTTTAAAATTAACAATGAGGGGCTCCATCCAAACCAGGTCATAATAAAGAATTCGTTTAAGAATAGCAGCGCAGCAATTAACCACAGATTCTTGTTACGCAATAAAGAGAATATTTGCGCAGGATTTTTGGTCGCCGACCGATTATCGATGCCATATTCTAAAGGTTCTCTAACTAACGTCCACCACAAAATGGCCGCCACAGCAGGTAGTATGCTCCATATGAAGAAGGCACCCTGAAAGGTGCCTGTTACGGGGTAAATAAAAGGCATGGTGAGGGCCATAGCCATGGCGCTACCAGCAGCCAAACCGCTGACAAGTATTCCTGTAGTCCTACCGGATCTCTCCCGGGAAATCCAGGTGCTCACAAACTTGGGCAAGGTGGGAAATATCCAGCCGAACCCGGCACCACAAATAAAGGTGAATATAAACAGACTGGAGGCATCCGTGCTTGTGCTCTTTAACATGGAACCCACAGCCAATATGACAATTCCGATGCCAGCAGATTTTCTGACGCCTATTAGATCGGCAGTACGTCCAGCCGGGATAGCCAGTCCTACCAGCATTAGAAATGGTATGGCAAAGAGCATGCCTGTTTCAGCATGCGTCAGTAATAATTCTTCTCTTATAATGTGTTCCATAGGAGGAACACACATTATAGATGTAAACAGGCTAAAGTATACGAAAAAGGCACTTACAAGTATTTTCCGGGGCATGATAACACCTTCGTTATCTTATCATGAAGGTTTGGGTGGTATTAATTCTACAGGACCAAATACAAGATTGGCGTGGTATAAAATGCTCAAATTCTTGTGTTTATTGGGCAGCTTGGAAAATGGTGAGCCGCAGAGGAATCGAACCTCTAACCTGCTGATTAAGAGTCAGCTGCTCTGCCAGTTGAGCTAGCGGCCCATACCATAGCTGAGTTTACCAGACCTGGGGGCGTAGTGCAATATTTTACGCCAGCCCGTTTTTATTATTGACAAAAAATTTACCTTGCGGTACGATAATGCTATAGACTTCTGAAGCCTCAATGGGGGGTGGAATTATGGGTGATCTAGTTGTCTATAGTCTAAAGGTTAACAAAGAACAACTTGAGCTTGCCAAGAGGTTTTTGTCGCGCGAAGGGGAGTTGCTTCAGGACAGTCTGCGAGATTTCATCGATGTCGCCGCCGACTGCGAGCAGTGCCTGGAGTTGCACGAAGAAGAGGCCTCCATCGGAGAGCTTCAGAGCGCCTTTACCAGCCTGCTGGCCAAGTGCAAGGAATCGTGGCACCTGAGCGACGTATTCCAGGAATCGGTAATGGAAATCGCCAAGATGAGCAAGATACCTATGGACTTCATCAACAACGTGCTCGTCGAGTCGCGGCGAGGTAAGCTCGAAACAGACCACTCCCATTCACGCTAATATCAGACCGGTCGGGATACCTCTACCAAAGCAAATGGATTGACTTCTATTCTATCTTAAGTTCCGTTAAGGTCAATCTCTCGCCTATCTGGCAGTTCGCGCTCTCCTTCCACAATAGCCCTGCCGGCCTGTCACCTGTGTTTGAAGAGCGCACTCGATATGGGCTATAATCAGCGTATATCTTTTCCCAGAGGACTTTTTTGTTAAAAACCCATAGCTGCGGAGAACTGAATAGGAAGCATATCGGCACCGAGGTATCTCTCGCCGGGTGGGTTGACCGGAGACGGGACCACGGCGGGCTGATATTTATCGACCTGCGCGATAAAGAGGGCACAACCCAGATAGCCTTCAACCCGGAAATTGCCGGGGAATGCCATGAGACCGCCAGCAGAATGCGCAGCGAATACGTCGTCAGGATAACCGGCAAGGTTACGGCACGTCCCGCAGGTACGGAGAACCCCAAATTGGCTACCGGGTATGTAGAGATAATTGCAAAAAGCGCCGAGATACTCAACCAGGCAAGAACTCCGCCCTTCTACATCAACGAGGATTCCGATGTCGAGGAAAGCCTGCGCCTGAGATACCGCTACCTCGACATCCGGCGCAGCCGTATGAAGAAGAACCTCATCCTGCGCCACAGGACAATAAAGTACATCCGTGATTTTCTCGATGAGCGGGGATTCATCGAGGTAGAAACCCCCATCCTGATAAAGAGCACTCCGGAGGGGGCCAGGGATTATCTGGTTCCCAGCCGCCTCCATGCCGGCAAGTTCTATGCCCTACCCCAATCACCCCAGCAGATAAAGCAGCTCCTGATGGTGGCCGGTATGGAGAAATACTTCCAGATAGCCAGGTGCTTCCGCGATGAGGACACCCGTGCCGACCGGCAGCCCGAGTTCACCCAGCTCGACCTGGAGATGAGCTTCATCGACGAAGAGGATATACTGAATCTCTTCGAGGAACTTTTCATTGGAATGGTGGCGGAGGTAAAGCCAGATATGAGCATTCTCAAGCCGTTCCCCCACCTCAGCTATACCGAGGCAATGGAACACTACGGCAGCGACAAGCCCGACCTTCGTTTTGGCATGGAGATAGCCGACCTTACCGACATCGCCGGGGAAACCGATTTCGCCATTTTCCGCTCCGTAGCCGGTGAAGGAGGCAGGATAAAGGGTATTGCTGCTCCGGGCTGTGGCGGGTATTCACGCCGCCAGCTCGACGAACTCAACCGTAGGGTAAGACAGACAGGAGCAGGCGGCCTGGTCACCATCGCCCTGGGCGAGCCGGGCATATCTATGGACGATCTGACGATGGACATGGTGAAGTCGGTAGCGAGCAAGTTCCTCACTCTGGAGCAGGTCAGACAGATGGCGGAACGGATAGGCGCCACCGTTGGAGACCTGATGCTCATTGTCGCAGGTAATGACAGCGTGGTGAGCTCCGCCTTGGGTGATCTACGCATGGAGATGGGGAACCGGCTCGATCTTGCTGACAAGAACCTGCTTGCCTTTGCCTTCATCCGGGACTTCCCTCTCTTCCACTGGGATAATAAAATTAAGCGTTGGGATTCCGAACACCACCCCTTTACCGCGCCCCGGGAGGAGGATATAGCGCTTATGGGGAGCAGCCCGGAAAAGGTGCGGGGCAGACACTACGATATTATCTGTAACGGCTACGAGATAGGCGGAGGCAGCCTCAGAATCTACCGGAGCGAGATGCAGAAACAGGTTTTCCGGTTGCTGGGCTACGGCGACGATGAGTTCGAACAGCTCTTCGGTCATATGCTGGAAGCCTTTGAATACGGCGCTCCACCACACGGAGGGATAGCCCTCGGCATCGACCGCCTGGTGATGCTACTGGCCGGGGAAAACACCATCCGGGAGGTAATCGCCTTCCCCAAAACCCAGGACGCCATCGACCTGACTTTCAGTGCCCCTTCGCCGGTCACTGAGGAGCAACTGGCACAGCTACATCTGCTGTTGCGGGAGGAAGAATGAAGGTAACCCATGATAAGACGGAGAACTGCCAGGCCTTTCTTAACATCGAGATGGAGCCTGCCGAGATGGAGAAATCCATGGAAAAGGCCTACCGCAGGCTGGTAAAGAAAACGGATGTCCCCGGTTTCCGCAGGGGAAAGGCCCCCCGGGCAATGCTCGAGCGTTACATCGGCAGGGAAAGCATCCTCAAGGATGCCCTGAACAGCCTTATTCCCGAGGCGTGTGATAACGCCATCAAAGAGCAGGAAATCAGAGCCTTCGCCCAGCCATCAGTCGAAATCACCCAGAACGAACCGCTGGTCTTCAAAGCAACCGTACCGCTGGTACCGAACGTAGAACTGGGTAATTACCGCGAGATAAGGATGGAGGCGAATCCGGCTCAGATAGGCGAGGAAAACATCAATGCCGTTATCGACAGGATACGCCATGAACAGGCCGCCTGGGAGCCGGTAGAACGAGCGGTGGATTACAATGACCTGGTTATCCTCGATATCGACGGCACCGCCGACGGCAAATCACTGATAGACCGCAAGGGGGTCGAATACCAGGTCCGCAAAGATCAGCCGCTGCCGGTACCCGGATTTGCCGACCAGATATGCGGTATGTCAATAAACGAAGAGAAGGAGTTCGACCTCCATATTCCCGCCGATTTCCCCAAAAAAGAGATAGCAGATAAAGAGGCCCATTTCAGCGTAAAGGTCATCGAGGTAAAGCAGGAAATGCTACCCGAAGCAGACGACGAATTCGCCCGGGGGGTTGAGCCTGGCTTCGAGAACATGGCAAAGCTCAAGGATCATATATCAGAGGGACTGAAAAAGGCCGCCGAGGAAAGAGCCCGTGGAGACCTGGAGGAACGTATTATCCAGGCTGCAGTCGACAATTCCAAAATTGAGTACCCCCCGTTTCTTATTGAAATGGAGATTGACAGGCTGCTCGAGCAGCAGTTGAGGCGCTGGCAGGCGGCTGGCCATAACATCGACGATTACCTGGCCAACATCAACAAGACCGAGGAGAAGCTACGCGAGGAACTCAGGCCCCAGGCGGAAAAACAGGTCATCCGCTCACTGGTGCTGGGCAAAATAAGCCAGGAAGAGGGAATCGAGGTCAGCGATGCCGATGTAAACGCCGAGATTGAAAAGACCGCCAGGGAGGCTTCACCGGAAAAGCAGGCCGAGCTCAAGAAATACTTCAGCAGACCGGAGCCACGAAATTCAATCATCAATCTGCTTACCGGCCGGAAAACGGTGCAGCGCCTGGTAGAAATAGCCGGGGGTAAGGGAAAAGGCGAAGATGATCAGGTAGCCAATACAGAAAGCGAGGAAAAGGAGGGACAGCAATGAGCACACAACCTCAGAATGTTATTCCCATGGTAATCGAAAGCGGAGCCAGGGGAGAACGGGCCTTCGATATCTATTCACTGTTGTTGAAAGAGCGGATTATCATGCTGGGTACACCAATTAACGACCAGGTAGCCAACATCATCGTGGCCCAGCTTCTCTATCTGGAGAGGGAAGACCCCGACAAAGATATCAGCCTCTACATCCACAGCCCGGGAGGCGTTATCAGCGCCGGCCTGGCCGTTTATGATACCATGCAGCTTATCCGCCCTGATGTCTCTACCATATGCGTGGGGCTGGCGGCCAGCATGGGCACCGTCCTCCTGTGTGCCGGGGCAAGGGGAAAACGCTTCAGTTTACCGAACGCCACCATACATATGCACCAGGCCTTCGGAGGCGCCCAAGGACAGGCTGCCGACATTGAAATCGCCGCCCGTGAAATCATGCGCATCCAGGAAATAATACGCGGCATCCTGGTAGAACATACCGGTCAGACTGTGGACAAGATTACCCACGATACCGACCGTGACTTCTATCTTAACCCGGAACAGGCGGTGGAATACGGCATCGTGGACGAAGTGCTGCATAAACCTTCGGAGGAAAAAGACGCCGGGAAAAAGAAGTAGCGGCTATTCCGGCAACGTTGACCAGTGGTAGTAGTCCATCAGCTCTTCGGGGTAGGGCAAACCCTCTCTGGCTCCTATCCGGCTCATCGAGCACAGAGCAGCAGCAACACCCAGTCTGCCACATTCTTTCAAGTCCTTATCCCCAAGTGCCCCGTAGAGAAACCCGGCAGCGAAGGCATCGCCAGCACCGGTGGAATCGCCCCCCGGCATCTCACCGGGAACAGGGCTGACTACCTCTTCTTCATCAGAACTTCTAAGATAGCAGGCAGCATCCACCTCTTTCTCTGCACCACCACGGGACGTTTTCACCTTATCCCCACAACCCATCGTCACAGCAACGGTCCTGCAGCCTGCACGGATACATTTCTCGGCCGCGCCCGCGATGTTATCCCCGCCAAGCGCTCTTATCTCATCCCTGTTGACGAATAGGGTATGTGTCCTCGCAATAATGGGTGCGAGCCTGTCAAGCCCCCTTGCCGCATAAAGCGCTCCGGGAGCAAAATTGAGCCTGGTGGAAGCGGATAACCTGGCCATCATCCCCACTACTATCTTAAGTTGTCCCTCACCGGCAAAAGAGGAAAGGTGCAGCATGCCTGCCCGGTTGATGTACTCCGCATCGATTTCATTCCCTCCGAGCAGGCGGTTGGCAGCCGGTATCACGTATATGGACCGTTTCCCGGAGCGGTCGCTCAAGCATAAGGCGACGCCGGTTTTTACCCCGCTTTCCTGTCTTATGCGAGTGGTATCCACCCCTGCCCGGGTAAAATCCTCGATGACCATCCTACCCCCATCGTCATCACCAACGACACCGCAGAAACCGGCAGCCACCCCCAGCCTGGCCATGCCAAAAATGGTATTGGCAGCGGAACCACCAGGGGAGGTATATACCTCTTCAACCACCGACTCTCCGTCGGTCTGGATGCTCTCCACCCGGTAAATATGGTCAACATTCAACGCTCCCAGACCGACTACCTCGAGTTTTGCCGCCATCGCCCTATCCCAGCTTGCCGGCATCATCTCTTGCCAGATTTCTCAACTTCTGGTGAGTCGCTATGATACCATCCAGGTCATCTCTTCCCGCAAGCCAGCTGAAGTGCCGGGTCTCATCACTGGCGCCGGACTTCTCCTCCCCCCTGACCAGCTTTTCTACCTCCTTGCGCCTGCCCTTCTGCCACCCCTTCAGTACCTCCCCAAGGTTGGCGATATCGGTCGAGGCCAAACCCATGGTAGCACCCGGAATTGCATACTGGTTAGCATTGAAGGCTATAGCCAGCCCCCCGGAACCATCTACCGCCTCCAGCATTCTGAAATCGGTAATGCTGTCTCCCACCACCACCCACCCGGATAGCGGCTGGTCATATTTCCCGGCAAACCTGTTCAGGGCGTCCACTTTGCGCCTGCCCCCGACCGGCTTTATACCGGCCACTATGGCGCCGATTCCGGTAGCGGGGAGCTTCTCCAAGAAAAAAGAGTCCAGACTCTCCCGGATGCGGTCATCATCACCAACAGGCTTCAAAGCCAAGATTTCCTCTTCCTTCTTCCTGACCAGCTCCAGGTCATCACGGGACAGGGACTGCTTGA
>JAGYOC010000113.1 GCA_018399795.1 Dehalococcoidales bacterium | reverse complement strand
GGTAAGTAGGACTACAGTTCGCCGGTGGATTAGAGATGGCAAACTAGCCGGATTTAGGCTCCCCAGCGGTCATTATCGTGTTCACACTGAGGACTTCAGGGCCTTCCTTGAGCGAAACAACATACCGCTCAGGGGATCGCTCTTTCCGTCCGAATCTGAAAAGGAAGGAGGTGAAAGCTAGTGGCAGTACAGACTTCGATGGCGCCTTCAGGATTGGCTGAGGTTCTTGACAGGATTCTGGACAAGGGCATCGTCGTAGATGCCTGGGTCAGAGTCTCCCTGCTTGGACTAGAAGTCCTTACTGTTGAGGCTCGAGTGGTCATTGCCGGTGTTGAGACCTACTTGAAGTATGCCGAGGCAGTTGGACTTACCGCTCCGGCCGAAGCTTAGGACTGAGGCGAGGGGATTTTGCCAGAGTACCCTTAGCTCTGCTAAGCGTGCCTGCCAAGCCTGTCCCCTCCCTGAACTCGAGGATGAAATGAAAGACTTGGTTTTAGACCTCATCAGCTCTTACGAAAATAGAATGTCACTGGTAGAAGAGTTGGTTACCGAATTCTATTATGCGACAGCAAGTCTTAACGAAAGTTTAGCTGAAGTTGCTGAGAAGAGGGCAGGGTTAAAGGCCAGCTTACGAGAAATATTGGTTAGTAATTGCTCTCTTCGAAGGAAAGACTTTGACCTGCTAATGGAGAGGATTATTTCTGAATCGGAGACGAAGAAACGGGAGATCGAAGAAGAGCGCAAGCGTGTTAAGCAGGAGTTGGAAAGATATCTGGACAAGCAGAAGGAATTGGTAACCTCTTTGCGGCAACAGTTGGTAAACTTTACCTATGATGAGGCAGGTAAAGAGGCTCTTGAGGCAACAATCGCTAGGATTCGAACTGCTTATCGGGACAAAGGTCAGCAGGTTTTTTCCCTTTTCCATGAGTTCCAGTTGCGGCTCGACTCCTTTTGGATGGAGCAGGAGGAAATAAATCATAAGCTGCAAAGACTGGTGGAGAGAGGAGAATTTTTAGGGCTGGAAGACTTGAGGCAGCTTGAGGCGGCCCAAGCCGGTCAAGAGCGAAAGGCCGGCAGAGAGTTGCGACGGCAGGAAGTGGAAAGGCTGCTGGCCCGCTTTGGTCGGCAGCGGCGAGACATTGGTCGCCACCGGCGGTACTAAATGCAAATTGTAAAAAGGAGGAGGGTATGGGAATCGGTACTGCAATGAAGGATTTGATTCAGGATATCGCCTCTTCAAGGGAGGAGAGAATGGACTGGGTCAAGCAAGTGAAAGAAGAGGCAAAATATGCAACCGACGATGCTCGGAAGTTGATAAAAGGCTTTCAAGCGTCGCGGGCAGAGGCAGGGGCTAAGCTAAGGAAGGACTTGGCCCAGGACAAAGCAAGCAGAAAATCAGCGGTCCAAGCGGTGCTAGGGGATGCGCAGGGGCTCATAAAAGGCTTTCAGACATCACGGAAAGAACAGGGTGCTCAGTTGCGCAAGGAACTAGCCCAGGGGTCAGCCGAGCGCAGGTCTAGTGTCAACACAATTCTAGGAGACGCCCGGGAAGCCATCAAAGGCTTCGGGTCTCAGCGGAAGCAAGCGAGCAGTAAGCTGAGGAAGGACTTGGCCCAGAGCCAGTCGAACCGCAAATCTGAGGTTGGAGAACTACTCACTAGTGCCCAAGACATACTAAAGGACCTTAGCAAGTCTCGACAGGAGACTGGGAAGCAGCTAAGAGACGATTTGGCCAAAGCCAGGGCTGAGACGGAATCCAGTGTCAAAGGGATGCGGAGCGAGTTTCGCAGGTCCCAGGCAGAGCTTAGAATTGATATTAATGAGGCAAGAGCGGCATGGCAGGAGCTGAGGCACCAGCCAGAGAAGGCTGGAGTGGCGGAAGTCCCGCCAGTGGAGGAGGAAGTCCCCGACTTGGAAATTAAGCTGCTGACGGCCATCAACGATCATCCCGATGGAATAACCCTGGCGAAGGTTGCCGAGACCTTGGGTGTTGTTCCGGTAGTTCTCGGGCGGGCATCAAGGAGACTGCTTGACGAAGGCAAAATCCGCAAGGAAGAGAAGCTTTATTATCCGGTAGCCGGCGAGTGAGGCTATTATGAAAAGCGAGGCTCTAAGAAATATCAGGACAATACGCCAGGTTAGAACTAGCCTGGATGTCGCTCGAAGCGAGAAGCCCAGGACGACAAACTCCTTGTCCAAGACAGGAGAGGAAGTTGCGCATCTGGAATCTGTGACTGACCGGCGGTTGCCGCAGATTCTGGAGAAGGAGCGAAGGCGGTTTAACGCACAAGAGACATCGGTAAATAGGTCCAGGCAGCGGTTACTCAAGGCAAGGGAAAAGCTGGCGATGACGATAAACAGGAACCGTGCTCTAACTGAGCTAAGACATGAACTCCAGCGCGCCCGCTGGGAAGATGACGATTGCGCAGTGTCAGGGGCCAAGACGCCCGCACGTGGGCCAAATCACCAGATTGAGTTGAGGTACTAGTTTGAAATTATGGGAGAAGTGGCAATGAACACAGAAACTGAGCTGGCAACGACGCTTAGTGTCAAGCCCGGTGCTGATTTTGTCGAAACACCTTATATAAAGGGCCTCACTAACCGAGTCCTTGATTATATCAGGGCAGGCTTCCCGGTGCATTTCGCTGGTCCAGCCGGGGTGGGAAAAACTACCCTGGCTCTACACGTGGCCGCTCAGTTAGGTAAGCCGGCGGTGCTTATCTACGGAGACCACGAGTTTAACAGCTCTGACCTTGTTGGCAGGCTTTCCGGATACCGCAAGAAATACTTGAAGGATAATTTTATCCGCTCGGTGCTGAAGACCGATGAGAGTATAACATCGCACTGGATCGACAACCGCCTTACCACTGCCTGTCAGTATGGGTTCACCCTGGTCTACGACGAGTCCACCAGGTCACATCCGGAGGCGAACAACATCCTGCTTTCAGTGCTCGAAGAGAGAATTCTCCCCCTTCCCGCTGCCAGAGGCGGCAAAAGTTACCTGAAGGTGCACCCCAACTTCACCGCCATATTCACCTCTAATCCAGAGGAATATGCCGGGGTTTATAAAAGTCAGGACGCCCTACGCGACCGTATGGTAACGATAGAGTTAGACAACTTTGATGAAGAGACCGAGGTTGCTATCACTCAAGCGAAGTCTGGGGTTTCCCTTGAGGAAGGCCGGCGTATTGTCAGCCTGGTAAGCAAGGTCAGAGAGGCCAAATCAAATAAGCTCACGCCAACGGTGCGAGCTTGCATCGTGATGGGCAAGATTTTGAAGTTAAAGGGAGAGACAGAGTTTGGAAGCAAGCACGCCTTCAGGCAGACCTGTCTCGACATCTTGATGCCCGAGGTGCCTCGGCAGGAGAGAGAAGAGGTAAGGCGGGTGATAGATGAAGCCCTTGCTGTATACTTTTGAAAGGAGGCGTGGCATGGCTGACAAAGAAGATGAGAAGAATAAGAAAAAAGAGGAGGAAAAGGTCGAAATTGATTTCGGCGCCGGGAAGATAAGCTTTGGCGGATTATTCAAAGGGCTGGGCAACGTTATTGACCTGGCCGACAGATTGAAAGAGGAAGGGGTTGAGAAAAGGGGTGAGATTACTGGTTTGCCTAAGGGGGTAAAGGGCGTATACGGCTTCAGCGTTGGGACACTCGACGGGAAGCCCATGGTTGAGAGCTTCGGCAATATACGCAAAACACCAAAGGGGCCGGTGGTAGAGGAGGTTCGAGAACCAATCGTGGATATTTTCGATGAAGAAGACCACATCGTGGTCATTGCTGAACTACCAGGAGTATCTGAAGACAAAATCAAAGTCGAAGCAGTCGGGGATATTCTGAATCTCACTGCTTCCGATACCAACAGAAAATACGCCAAGGAGATTTTAGTCCCCAGCAAGGTAAAACCACAGTCGCTAAAGTTCACCTACCAGAATGGAATACTAGAGATTACTGTCGAAAAAGAAAAATGACCAAGAAGAGTATGACATGGTGACCACTGATGTCAAGTCGCTGACCCTTCGTGTTAGCGAAGCAAAACCGAAGGATGTGGGACGGGGAATTGCCCGGATTGACCCGCAGGACCTGGAAAGTCTGGGTGCCCAGGTGGGAGACGTCACCGAGATTGAGGGCAAACGAAACACCGTCGCCAAGATTATGCCAGCCTATCCCGAGGACCGGGGCAAGTCCCTCATCCAGATGGATGGGCTTGTGCGGGGCAATGCCCAGGTTTCGCTGGACGAGAAGGTAAACGTGCAAAAAACCAGCTGCCTGCCAGCTGACAAGATAGTGTTGAGTCCCCTAACGCTGAGCAGATTAATCAGCCGGGAAAGAGATGCCAGATATATCGGTACCCTGCTAGATGGGCTGGCTCTGGTTGAGGGGGATACGATAAGAGCCAATCTTTTCGGCACGCGAAGCCAGGATTTCGTGGTTGTCAGCGCCGTTCCCAAAGGAGCAGTGTTGGTACATTCCAGAACGAGAATCGAGGTTGCGGAAAAGGGGGAAGCCAAGGCCAGGGAGTTTAAGGTTTCCTACGAGGATATCGGTGGGCTGGGAAAGGAACTGCAGCGGGTCAGGGAGATGATCGAGCTTCCGCTGAAATACCCACAGGTATTCGAGCGCCTAGGTATAGACCCCCCCAAAGGAGTGCTGCTCCATGGTCCCCCCGGCTGCGGCAAAACACTGATTGCCCGCGCCGTCGCTGAAGAGACGGCGGCTTACTTCACGCACATCACCGGCCCGGAGATTATGGGCAAGTTCTACGGGGAGAGTGAAGGCCGCCTCAGAGCGGTTTTTGAAGAGGCGAAAGCCAATGCGCCAGCTATTCTTTTCATCGATGAAATCGATGCCATTGCCCCCAAGAGAGAGGAGATGGGTGGGGAAAAGCAGGTGGAGAGGAGAGTGGTTGCCCAGCTTCTGGCGCTCATGGATGGGCTGGAGTCACGAGGAGAAATAATTGTTATCGGCGCCACCAACATTCCTAACTCGCTTGACCCGGCGCTCCGTCGTCCAGGTAGGTTTGACCGGGAGATTGCCATCAGTATCCCTGATCAGAGGGGGCGTATCGAGATTCTTCACATCCACACGCGCGGTATGCCGCTGGCCCAAGATGTGGACCTGGAGAGGCTCTCTCAAATTACCCATGGCTTTGTCGGCGCCGACCTTGAGGCCCTGTGCCGCGAGGCGGCGATGAATGCCCTGCGAAAGATTATGCCCGGCATTGACTTCCAGTTAGATGAGATTCCTTACGAAACGCTGCTCAAGCTTGAGGTGACGATGGCTGACTTCACTGAGTCTCTCAAGGAGATAGAGCCATCTGCGATTCGTGAGGTCTTTGTCGAGGTGCCCAACGTAAAGTGGGAGGACGTAGGGGGCCTGGGTGAGGTGAAACAGAAGCTGGCGGAGGCGGTGGAATGGCCGCTCAAATATCCTGAGCTGTTCCGCGAGGCAAAGGTCAATCCGCCGAAAGGCATTCTTCTCTCCGGGCCGCCGGGGACAGGAAAGACCCTGGTTGCCAAAGCCCTGGCCAACGAGAGCGAGGTCAACTTCATCTCGGTTAAGGGGCCGGAGCTGATGTCAAAGTATGTTGGCGAGTCAGAGCGGGGTGTAAGGGAGGTATTCCGAAAAGCTAAACAGGCAAGCCCGTGTATCCTTTTCTTCGATGAGTTTGACGCGCTGGTTCCCGAGCGGGGACTGGCCAGGGACTCTCAGGCTACGGAGAGGGCGATAAGCCAGTTCCTGACCGAATTGGATGGTCTGGAGGAGCTGAAAGGAGCGCTGGTCGTGGCCGCCACCAACCGGATGGAACTGATTGATTCGGCCATCCTGAGGCCGGGCAGATTTGATTTCATTCTGGAGTTTCCGCTGCCCGATGAAAGGGCACGGCGAGAAATATTCATAGTTCACACTCAAGGAAAGCCTCTGGCGAGTGATGTCGACCACCAGCTGCTGGCCCAGGAGACAGAAGGCTTGACCGGCTCTTATATTGAGGCTATTTGCCGTGAGGCTTCATTGGTCGCCATCAGGGAATCTGTCCAGGGTGAGCGGCGAGGCGATAAACTGGAAATTTCCCGGAAGCATTTTAAACTGGCTATGGACTGGCTAAAAAGGCAGAGAGGCGAATAGATGTCTTTAGAGCGCAAATATATCTACGGCATTATCGAGGAACCTGAGCCCAGGAGATTCGCTTTCCCAGGCGTGGGGGACGCCGAGGTGTACACTACCAACCTTCAGAAGCTGGCGGCCGTGGTCAGCGATACCGGTTTTGAGGAGATTGACCCGACAAGGAAGAATGTCCGGGCCCACACCATCAGTCAAGACGAACTGCTGAAGAGTTATACCCTTCTCCCCATGGGCTTCGGCATGATTGCGAACAGCAAGGACGATGTGCTCAAGATACTGGAGAAGAATTACCAAGCTCTTATGGACGAGCTGAAGCGGCTTGGCGGCAAGGTGGAGGTCGAGCTGAAGGTCTTCTGGGACCAGGAGGCCATGATTAAGGAGCTTCAGGGCGAAAACGAGGAACTAGCCAGACTGAAGGCAAAGATAAATGCCGCCCCGTCTCCCATCGAAGCACAGAGGCTGCTGACGGAAGCTGGCCAGATGGTAGAGCGTATCGCCCTGGACTGGAAGGCAAAGTACGCTGACCGGGTTTACACCCTCCTCAAGGGGCTCTCTATTGATGCCAGACTGAATAATCCCTTGGGAGTGAAGAATATCCTGAATGCATCCTTTCTGGTAGAGAGAGCCAGGGAGAGTGACTTCCAGAAAGAGGTTTTCAAGCTGGATTCCCAGTATCAGGGTAAGGTTAACTTCAAGTATGTGGGCCCCTTGGCCCCCTACAATTTTGTCAACGTGAGGCTGGAGTCGGTGAGTTGATAAGTAAATTTCTTTACGATGTTCTAATTGGCGCTCCTCTAACTCTTGGTAAGGACATACTGGAAAAGATGAGAGACGAGGTTGATAAGGAACGGCTGATAACCGAGGAGTCTATCAAGGAGAGGCTTCAGCAGCTCCAGCTGCTGCTGCAGGATGGCGAGTTAAGCGAAGAGGAATACGAGGAGATGGAAGCCCGGCTTATGGAGAGGCTGAGGGCAGTGAGGGAATATCAAAGTCAAAGGGGGTGAGTAAATGCCACTGCAAGCAACGAAGGACGAAGTCTCTGGTCTGGCCGATGTTATTGACCGCGTTCTGGACAAGGGGCTGGTCATTAATGCCGATATTTGCGTATCGGTGGCCGGAGTGGAGCTTTTAGGAATCAAGATAAGAGCTGCCCTGGCTTCCTTTGAGACCGCCGCCAGGTACGGGCTGGAATTCCCCAGTGGCACCAATCTTGAAACGGACGCCTGGAAAGAAGCCCAGGTGGGTAAAGAGGAGTGCCCTCAATGTGGTAAGCGCGTCTCTTCCCAGGAGCTCTTGAACGACGGGTGCCCCTGGTGCGGTTGGGTAAGCGCCAAGGTCAGGAACAATGGATCCAGAGCACCCTCTGAGATACCGACCGAGTGAGGACCAATAGGTAAACACCACCCCTATGGAGACAGACGCTAGAGAGGAGGAGTCATGACAGAGGATGGCAGAGACAGCAAGGCTGACTTTCTGGGCCTGAACATAGACTTGGGGCAGCTTCTCTCCTCCCCGGAAGGCGCGAGAGAGCAGCTTGAGGAACTCAGGGAAAAGTTAAAGAAGGCTGGTGGGAGTGAAGTAGTAAGCAATGAGGAGTGGAGAAGGGGAGGGACAAGCATCAATCGCCGATTCACGGGAGCCAGCACGCAGCACGCACGAAGTGACGGGCCATTAACGAAACGGAGAGGTGCCAAAAAGACAAACGCGGCCGAAGTGGTTGAACCACAGGTGGACGTTTTCCACGAGTCCGGAGAGGTCGTAGTCATAGCTGAGGTGCCCAGTGTTGACCTGGTAGACCTGGAGCTCAGGGCTACCGGTGACATCCTTTCCCTGTCTACCAGGACAACTGCCGCCAAGAGCTACCGGAAGGAGATTGAGCTTGGTTGTCAGGTGAAGGGGGAGACTTTGAAAACGGCCTGCCGCAACGGAATCCTGGAAGTGCGTCTAAAGAAGGGAAGGTAAATATGTCTGTGGTTGACGTCGATGAGAAAAGCCTAAAGCATGGGGTGTTGGGGCTGGTTCTGGCTGTGGTTGAGGTCATCAGAGATGCTCTCAAAATCCAGGCATTAAAGAGAATGGAGAGCGGGGCCTTAACGGAGGAGGAGTGTGAGCGGTTGGGAAGAGCCCTGATGGACCTCGACATTGCCCTTGAAGAAATAAAAGAAGAGCAAGGCATAAGTGAGTCAGTTCGGACAGTGAGGGATGGGCTGGACGACATTGTAGATGATGTCATAGATAGACTAATCAACCCGGAGAAGTGGCAGGAGGAACCTGAAGAGCGGGAAAATGGTAACCGGACAAGGACAGGGATATACCCTGGCAGTAGCTAACCCCAAGGGAGGAGTGGGCAAGACGACCGCCACGATAAATCTTGGAGCGGCGCTTGCCGAAAAGGGGCGAAAGGTTCTTCTTGTGGATTTTGACCCGCAGGGGCACCTGACGGCAGGATGCGGCCTTAAAGCCATATATACACGCAAAGATTTTCCTCTTGCTGACCTTATATTAAGGGGGGCTGTGGAGCAGATAAGAGGTTTCATCACACCGGTGGAGAATTTCTGGGTAATGCCGGCGCATGAGTCGCTCATCCGGCTCGAAGACGAACTGGTCGTGCAGAGAGCAGGTGAAAGCAGACTCAAGAGATTGCTTGAGGCTTTCGGCGCCGATTGGGCAATTTGCCTGATAGACTCAGCCCCTACGGTTAATATCGTGACAGATAGCGTTCTCCTTGCCGCCAGGAGGGTGCTCGTGCCAGTTCAAGCCGAGGATGCGTCAATCCGGGGCATAGAGACACTGGAGGCCGAGATGCGGGAGTTGAAAGATGTCCTGGATGCTGATATCGAAATTGTGGCTATCGTGCCCAATATGGTGACTTCTAACTCGGTTTCGGGAAGAGTCCTGGCAGAATTACAGGAGAAGCGGGAGTCAGAAGCTGGGTGGAAAGTGATGACCGAAGTGCAGATACGGAAAAGGGTCGACCTGGCCAAAGCCTGGCATGAGGGGAAGTCGATTTTCAGCTACAATCCTCGATGTGATGCCATCGAAAGTTACCGGAAGCTTGCAGATTACATGTGTCAGGTGAGCAGATGACAAATGGAGAATAGAGGGCGATACATATACGGAGTGGCTGCCAGCAGAAAGGCGGTCAGTCTGGGTCTGATAGGAATAGGAGGTAATGAGGTACGTACTATTCCTTACAGGGGCTTTTGTGCCATCGTTCATGACTGCCCTGCCGAGCCGTATCAATCGAGTGACGAGGGGACTGTGAAAGCGTGGGTAAGGACACATCAGGGTGTTCTGGATAAAGCGCAGAAAGAGCTTGGCACCATCATCCCCATGGGCCTCGACACCATTTTGCAATCTAAAAGCGATGCTGTTTCTCCTGACCAGGTGGTAAGGGACTGGCTTGGGGAAGATTGCGAGCGACTTCAGTCCGTAATGGAGAAGATAGAAGGCAGGGATGAGTACGCGGTGCAAATCTACTACGCCCACAGCGTAGTAGCAAAGCGGATTTCAGAAGAAAGCAACGAGATTCGAAAAATCAGAGATGAGATGGCCTCCAAATCACCCGGGGCGGCTTATCTGTACAAGCAGAAGGTGGAAAAAGCAGTGAAGGCTGAGATGGAAAGGCTTGCCGATAACTGGTTTAAAGACTTCTACGCGAGGGTCAAGCGCCACTGTGATGATATGGCGGTAGAGAAAACCAGAAAGGCGGACAGAAGTAAGGTAATGCTGCTCAATCTCTCGTGTCTGGTGGCTAGGGAGAAGGTAGATAACCTGGGAGAAGAACTGGAGAAAGTCAGCAAGATGGAAGGCTTCTCGGTACATTTTTCTGGTCCCTGGCCTCCCTATAGCTTTGTCTCAAAACCTGTTGTGCCAGCTAAAGAGGAGGTGAAATGAACCCGACTCGAGACACCCACGCGACACTGGTAGACCTTCTGGACAGGGTGCTGGATAAAGGTTTGGTGCTTGACGCTGACCTTATTATCCAAGTGGCTGGCATTCCGCTGCTGGGCGTAAAGCTGAGGACCGCTCTTGCCGGAATGGAGACCATGTTAAGATATGGCATCTGGAAGGACTGGGACGAGGCACAGCGAGCCATAGCCGCAAAAGAGTATCGGGAGAAGAAAACAAGCTGTGGCTCCTGAAAGCAAAGCCCTTGTGCCACTAACCCGTGGGCAGTAGAATCGCTGCTTGGTGGTGGCGATGTGTTGATTTGGAAAGGGAGATGCATGATGAAGGAAGTATAGAAGATTAGAGCATTCTTTAAACGAGGGGAGAGTGCAACTAAAGTCGAGACGAAGCCAGAGCCTGCAGTTGCTGAAAATAAGACTACTGAAGCCAGCGGTCAGGAAGAAACCAAAGGATAGGACATTTCAACTTTGGCGCGCGATGAGGTAGAAGATGTTTGCCGGTGCGTAGCCAGGCAGCCTACCAGTAGTACGTGGGCATGTGGCTGAAAAGGAGGATTACAGATACTATGAATGCTGATGAGATAACCAAAAAGGCGCAGGATGAGTTTGCCAGCCTCAGCAAGCTGCCTGTCAACTCGGTTATGGGGCTATCTAAAGCAGAAAACGAATGGGTAGTTTCCCTGGAAGCAGTGGAGAGAAAGGCTATACCGGATAGCATGGATGTGTTAGGAATTTATGAAGTTCGTCTAGACAGCGAGGGCAACCTCCTCGGCTTTAAGAGAAAGAGGTTGCGCAAGCGTGGTGAAACAGAGGAAGACTAAAGCGGAGGGAAGCATGACAGAATGGAACAAGTGTCCTGGTTGTGGGGCTACCATCAGTAGTGTGGCTGCTTACTGTCCCAATTGCGGTGAACCTTGGACAGTAAAGTGTCCCGGGTGCGGAGCGACCTGGCGATTTTGGAAATTCCACAAATTCTGTCCCGACTGTGGGGCAC